>JAODMX010000116.1 GCA_025464735.1 Frondihabitans sp.
TCGGATTCCGTCGCCCCAGGTGAGCGCGTCGCCGCCGTGGTGGACCTCGTCGAGGATGACGAGGGTGCGACCGGCCTCGGTGATCGCTTTGTGGACCTCGGGCTTCATGCCGACCTGTGCGTAGGTGATGGCGATGCCGTGATAGTGACGACCGAAGGATCCGTCGGCGTTCTTGAACATCGGATCGAGACGCAGATTGACCCGGTCGGCGGCGTCGGCCCATTGGCGCTTCAAGTGCTCGGTCGGAGCGACCACCACGATCCGGTCGACGTCGCCTCGCGAGAGGAGTTCGGTCGCGAGGCGCAGGGCGAACGTAGTCTTGCCCGCCCCGGGGGTTGCCGCCGCCAAGAAATCGCGGGGTTCGGTGGCGAAGTACTTCTCGAGGGCCTCGGCCTGCCAGGCACGCAGTTTGCTGGCGGTTCCCCAAGCGGCCCGCTCGGGGAAAGCGGGCGAGAGATGCTCGGCTGCGGAATTGCCGGCCAGGCTTCCGATTTCGAGCGGGGGCGTCTCGACGGGGTCGAATGCGTTGGCGATACTCACTTCGTTCAAGATTACTCGGCGCGCGGGGTGGCAGCGGACGTCGGGGCCGTGTCGCTCGTCTTCGAACGAGTGCTGAGAAGGCTTGCGGAGGTGACGCTGGTCGGCCCGAATCGGGCTCGCAGGGCGTCCATCGTGGTCTCCGCCTCACGCCAGTCTGCATCGTCGTCCCACAGCCCGACGGCGCCCAGCGAATCGCCCTCGAACGTCAGCTGCTCCATGCGCACCCCGACCAGACGGATCGGCGTGAGCTGTTTGCCGGTGGCCTCATAGACCTGCCGGACCTCTTCGTAGATTCGTCGACCGAGATCGGTCGAATCGGCGAGGGTCTTCGACCGAGTGATCGTGGTGAAGTCGCCGAAGCGGAGCTTCAGAACCACGGTTCGCCCTGCCGCGCCGGCCGCACGCAGGCGTCGCCCGACCTGGTCGCTCAAGCGGAAGAGCTCACGGCGGATCTGATCGGCATCGGCGACGTCGTACTCGAAGGTGACTTCGTGACCCACGCTTTTCTCCTCCGGGCGCGTACTGACGTTGCGGGCGTCACGACCCCAGGAGAGCTCGTGGATCTTGGCGCCGCCCGCCTGCCCGATAGCCCTCTGCAGCACGTCGAGAGGAGCGTGCGCGACGTCTCCGATGGTGGTCAGACCGTAACCGCGAAGGAGCTCTTCTGTTCGGCCGCCGACGCCCCACAGGGCGCTGATGGGGCGCGGATGCAAGAACGGCACGGTCTCGTCGTGCGGCACGATCAGGAGGCCGTCGGGCTTTGCGACACTCGAGGCGAGTTTGGCAACGAACTTCGTCGAGGCCGCGCCGATGCTGCAGTGGAGCCCTGTCTCGCTGTGGACGCGCTTGCGGAGGGCCGTGGCGATCTCGAACGTCGTGCCGAGCAATCGCCTCGACCCGCTGACATCGAGAAAGGCCTCGTCGATGCCGAGTCGCTCGACCAGCGGGGTGACGTCGTCGAACATCGACATGACCTGAGTCGAGAAGTGGCGGTAGCGCTCGAAGTGCGGTTCGAGCACGATCGCCTGAGGGCACCGTCTGAGTGCGACTGCCATCGGCATGGCCGAATTCACCCCGAACTTGCGGGCCTCATAGGTCGCAGCAGTGACCACCGACCGCTGCGATCGGTGCCCGACCACGACCGGCAGCCCCCGGAGTTCAGGATGCTCAAGGAGCTCGACGGAGGCGAAGAAGGCGTCCATGTCGACGTGCAAAATGCTCGCGCTCACGTCGTCGGTGGGGCGCCCAGTGACCTGCCGCCCACTGCCGTCTTGTTTGCTCAACTCTGCCCTCCAGGCCGTCGTTCACAACGCCATCGTCACACAGGCCACCGACAGTCGGACGTCAGGCCGGAGGGCCGAGCCAGCGGGTCGCGACCGTCGCGTGGGCGGAGTCCGTGGACGACGGATGGAAGCGTCCGGCGAGCACGTCGCGGTAGAGCCGACCGAGCTCGGTGTCAGCGCGATACCCGGACCCTCCGGCCACGGTGAAGGCGCGATCGACGACCCGGGTCGCCGTCTCGGTGGCGCGGACTTTGAGGGCGACCAGTCTCGGGAACCAGTCGGCTCCGTGGTCGACCAAACCATCGAGATCCTGCGTGATCTGCTCGATCTGCGGTTCGAGACCGTCGACGTCGATGGCGGCGTCGGCGACCCGCCAGCGCACCACAGGGTCGAGGGAGAGCGGTGTGCCACCGTCCCGGCGCGATGTTCGCGAGATGGCCGCTTCGACCGCCAGGGCGAGCGCGCGGCGGGCGATGCCTCGGTAGACGGCGGCGATGAGAGTCTCGAAGGCGGCGAAGATCCCGAAGATCAGCGGGTCGGCGCTGGGACCGACCGGCAGGATCCGGACGATCCGCGACGTCGGGACGAAGGCACCGTCGAGCCGGGTCGTGTGGCTCTGCGTAGCGCGCATTCCCACGGTGTTCCAGTCGCCCAGCGACTCGTGTCCGCCGTCGTCGCGGTGCAGGAAACCGTGCACGATGGTGGGTCCGCCTTCGGACGAGTCGTCGCGCCCAAAGAGCCCGAGCCTCGTCCACACCGGTGAGAGCGACGTGAAGATCTTCGTTCCCGTGAAGCGGTAGCCGGAATCGCCGGTGGGGACGGCGGAAGTCACGGAGTCGAAGAGGACGAGGTCGTTGCCTGGCTCGCTGACGCCGAAGGCGAACACCTCTCCCCGAGCGGCGTCGTCAAGCACGAGGTCGAGCGAGGAGTCGCCGCGGGCCTCGAGGAGCTGCGCCGTGACGGTCCAGACGAGGTGCATGTTGACCGCAAGAGCCGTCGCGGGCGCCGCCGACGCCAACCGACTCTGAAGGGCGGCGATCGCCTGGATACCCAACCCCGCGCCTCCTGAGGATTGCGGAACGGCGAGACGCAGGTAGCCGATCTCGCGAAGCTCCTCGAAGTCTTCGGTCGGAAACGCATTGTCCGCGTCATAACCGAATGCTCGAGAGCGGAACCTCTCGAGGAGCTCGTCGTCGAGAAGGTCGGACGGGTCGAAGGGTGCTGTGGTCACCCCCTGAGGCTACGTGCGCTGAGGGCCCGGCGGTACCGTGGACATCATGACTCAAGTGCATCCGTGGTCCAGGTACGTCGCGGTGGGCGACTCGTTCACGGAGGGCATCGGCGATCCCGATGCGAAGGTCCCGGGCGGCTTCCGCGGTTGGGCTGACCGTGTGGCGGAGGTGCTCGGTGAGTCCGCCAACGACTTCGCCTACGCCAATCTCGCCATTCGGGGTCGTCTTCTGCAGCAGATCATCGACGAACAGGCCGAGGCCGCTCTCGAGCTCCGCCCCGACCTCGTCACGGTCTCGGCGGGTGGCAACGACATCATCCGCCCCGGCACCGACCCCGACGAGGTCGCCGGGCGGCTCGAAGGCCTCGTTGAAACCCTGTCGTCGGGTGGCGCCACAGTGGTGCTCTTCACCGGGCCCGATATCGGCACGACGCCTGTGCTGGGCAGAATCAGGGGAAAGGTCGCCATTTACAACGAGAACGTGCACGCGATCGCCCTGCGCCACGACGCGGTCATCGCCGACATGTGGGCGCTGCGTCAGCTGTCGGACACCCGAATGTGGGCTCCGGACCGCCTCCACTTCTCACCCCTTGGCCACCACACGATCGCTCGGATGGTGCTGACCGCGCTCGCTGTCGGCAATGACCTGGAAGAGCGCGTCCTTCCCGACGCGGAGCCCCAGCGGTGGCGTGAGGCCCGGAGGGACGACGTGGGCTGGGCCCGCGAGTTCCTCGTGCCATGGGTGCTCCGCCGGGTCCGCCACCAGTCGTCAGGCGACGGTCGCGGGCCGAAGAGACCCGAGCCGATCGCCGTGCATTCGCAGGAGAAGTAGCCCGCGCGTCAGAAGCTCAGCGACGGATTCGTGATGCGCCACCAGGCATCGGGGCCCGTGATGGCGTGGTCGAGGTCGAGCGGAACGGCGACTTTCGTTGTGCCGATCATCACGGAGAGGGTGCCGACTCTTTCGCCGGCGTCCGCCTCCTTCACCTTCGAGAGGGAGATCGTGGCGCTCACGGTCGTGGCGCCGTAGACGAGCTGGCTGACGCTCCGTGCGGCTTCGGCGTGTGCGGTGACCCCCCATTTCGTCGCGTATGTGCCGTAGACGTCTCCCTTGGCGACGGCGTTCACCGTCTGGAACCCGGCCTTGACTCCCGCCAGCAGCTTCTGCACGTCGACGTCGAGAGAATCGTGGTCCTTGCCGCCGAGCATGGCGCCGACCACCGTCACCTCGTGACCGTCGATCTTCTCCTCGGTGGCGAACAGGAGGCAGGCACCGGCCTGATCGAGAGTCCCCGTCTTGATCCCGACCACGTCGTCGATCCCGAGCAGCGCGTTCGAGTTCGTGACGGTGCCGACACCCGGGATGTTGATCGACTTCGTCCGCACGATCGCAGCAACGTCGGGGTTCGCAAGGGCGAGCTTGCCGAGGGTGACGAGATCGGTGGCTGTCGACTTATTCGAGGCGTCGAGGCCCGTCGGTTCGACGAGGGTGGTGTGATCGAGCCTGTGCGCCGACAGCCACGCCTTTGTCGCGGCGACATAGGCGGACGTGGATCCGAAGGCCCAATTGGCCAGCGTCCCGGCATAGTTGTTCGCCGATTTGATCAGGGCTACCTGGAGGACTTGCTTCTCGGTCAGGGAGGCGCCGATCGTCATCGGTGCGACCTCGCCGTCCTGCGCCAGATACGTCTTGTACAAGCCGGTGTCAGCCGCCGTGAAGGTGATCTCCGGCCCCGAACCACCATTGAGAGGATGCTTCGACAAGACGACGAGTGCGGTCACGATCTTCGAGATCGAGGCGATCGATCTCGGCTGGGTGTCACCGCTGGTCTTCAGGCTGTCGTCGAAGCCGACCGCCTCGACCGCCGTCGCCCCGTAGTTCGGGAAGCTCAGCCTCAGGTTCGTCTCGCCCGGGGCCTTGAACGACGTCACAACCGCACTGGCCGGCGCCAGCGGGGCCAGGAGGGTGGCCGGCAGATAGATGCCGATGGCTAGCACGAGTGCCAGCAGCGAGAAAAGGCCGATTCGTCGGGTCACGTAGTGCGGCGGCGTGGCCGCGCGCCGCCGGCTCATGCGGGCACTCGCAGAGCCCAGAGCACCACGGCCGAGGCGGCCGCCACGTTGAGGCTGTCGACGCCGTGAAGCATGGGGATGGTCACCACTCGGTCCGCCGCCTCCAGGGCGTAGCGACTGAGACCGTCCCCCTCGGCACCGAAGAGCATGGCGACCTTCTCGGGTGGCGACGAAGCATACGCGTCGAGAGACACGGCGTCATCGCTCAGGGCGAGCGCTGCGATCTCGAAACCCTCCGCGCGCAACAGGTCGGCGCCCTCCGGCCAGTCAGGCAGTCTCGTCCACGGCACCTGGAGGACCGTGCCCATGCTGACCCGCACGCTTCTCCGGTAGAGAGGGTCGGCACAGCGGGGCGTGACGAGCACCGCATCGGCGCCGAGACCAGCAACGGCGCGAAAAATTGCCCCGACGTTGGTGTGGTCGACGATGTCCTCCAGCACGACGACGCGCCGAGCCCCCTCGAGGATCTCGGACACGGGCCGAAGCGGCGGACGATGCATCGACGCCAGAGCGCCCCGATGGAGGTGGTAGCCGGTCAGTTCCTCCAGGAGGACGGCATCACCAACGAACACATCGCCCTCGAAATCCGCCACCAGGGGCTCGATCTCAGGCAGCCAGCGCTCACTCAGGAGGACCGACCGCGGAATGTGACCGGCCGCCAGAGCCCGAGTGATCACCTTCGACGACTCGGCGATGTAGAGGCCATCGCGTGGCTCCGTGACTCGACGCAGGGCTACGTCGGTGAGACGGGAGTAGTCGGCCAACTCGGGGCGATCGAGGTCGGAAATGGGGGTGATGCGCACAGCACGCTCCAAGGGGAAACTCCCGCCGTGCGTGGCCTAGCGGCCCCGAAAGCACAGGAGTCGGAAACATATCGGAAAGAGACGTTGTTTAGGCTAACGTCACGATCCTTTGAGGAGCCCCACCATGCCGAGCGTCACCGCACCGGGCAGCGAAATCGCCCAGACTCTCGACTCGGCCGCGACTGTGCTCGCGGGCCGCCGTCTCGCAGTGCTCACCGGCGCCGGGATCTCGACCGATTCGGGGATCCCCGACTACCGGGGTGAGGGCGCCCCCGCACGTCACCCGATGACGTTCCAGCAGTTCCGCTCCAACGAAGACTTCCGCAAGCGCTACTGGGCCGGGAGCCATCTCGGCTACCGACATTTCGCTGCGGCGGGGCCGAACGAGGGGCATCGCGCGCTCGCCGCTCTCGAGCGCGCAGGCGTGACGAACGGTGTCGTGACCCAGAATGTCGACGGTCTTCATCTACGGGCGGGATCCTCACGGGTCGTTGATCTGCACGGCACAGTCGACCGCGTCGTGTGCCTCACCTGCGGTCAGGAGTTCGCCCGCGACACCATCGCCGAGCGCATGGCCAAGGCCAACCCGTGGCTTGAACGCCCTGACGAGGTGCGTCTCAATCCGGATGGCGATGTCGAGGTCGACGACATCGAGTCGTTCGAAGTGCCGGCCTGCACCGTCTGCTCCGGGATGCTGAAGCCCGACGTCGTCTTCTTCGGCGAATTCGTCCCCGTCGAGCGCTTCGCCGAGGCCAAGGCCATGGTGCAAGCGGCGGAGGCGTTGATCGTCGCGGGGTCGTCGCTGGTGGTCAACTCCGGGATCCGGCTTCTGGAGACCGCCCTCCGCAAGAAAGTGCCGGTGGTCATCATCAATCGGGGAACGACCAAGGGCGACGCCCGCGCCACCGTTAAGCTGAACGCCGGCACGTCGGAGACCCTGGCGGCCCTGGCCGATCGGCTCGTCGCGGTCTGAGATTAGTTCTTGGGCCCCCGGGCCGCTGGAGGACGCTTTCGATGACACTGCTCTACCTCGTGCGACATGGCGAGACCGATTGGAACAAGGCACGCCGGATCCAGGGCGCAACCGACATCCCGCTGAACAACCGGGGCCGCGAGCAGGCTGCGGCGGCGGCAGAACTCCTCG
>JAODMX010000189.1 GCA_025464735.1 Frondihabitans sp.
TGCTCTTCGACCTGACCTTCGTCGTCGCGGTGTCTTTCGCCTCGCAGGCGCTTCACCACAATCTGCACGAGTCGCACCTCGTCCTCGGGGTCGTGTACTACCTCATGTCGTTCTTCGGGGTGTGGTGGGCGTGGATGAATTTCACCTGGTTCGCCACGTCATTCGACACCGACGACTGGCTCTACCGCATCACCACGATCGTGCAGATGGGTGGCGCGCTCACCTACGCGGCCGGCATTCCCGCGTTCACGAACGTCCAGCATCCCGATTTCACGCTCGGCGTCGTGGGGTACATCATCATGCGGTTGCCGATGGCTTTCCAGTGGTTTCGGGCGGCACGAGACGATCCCTCGATGCGTGCCACGACGCTCCGCTATGCGTGGGGCATCCTCGTGGTCCAGTGCTTCTGGGTCGCCCTCCTCATCGTGCCGCCCGCCCTGGCGATCCCGACGTTCTTGGTCGGCATCGTTCTCGAGTTGCTGGTCCCCGTCTTCGGCGAGAGTTCAGGCGCGACGGCGTGGCACCGACAGCACATCACCGAGCGCTACGGTCTCTTCACCCTGATCGTGTTGGGAGAGTCCATCCTCGCGTCGACCAACGCCGTCGTCGATGCCGGGGCCGAGGCCGAAACCGACAAGCTCGCCGCCCTCGTGCTCCTCGCCGCGACATCACTCGTCGTGATCGCGTGCTTCTGGTGGCTCTACTTCGCGCTCCCGCAGCGCGACCTCCTGCAGGGCTTCGCCACGGCGCTCGGCTGGGGGTACGGCCACTACGTGATCTTCGCGTCGGCTGCTGCTCTCTCTGCAGCCATCGAGATCGCGATCGATCAGAGCGAGGGTGTCACACGGCTCCCAAGCGTTACCGCCGCCGGCGTGCTCTCGATCCCGTGCGCGATCTATGTCCTCTTCGTGTGGCTTCTCATCCTGAGATCTCAATCGTCGAACCGCGTCAACACCGCCGTCCCGATCCTCGCCATCGCCATCGCCCTCGCCGCCTTCGTACCGTTCTCCATCCAGGTGGTGGCCGGCCTTCTGGTCGTGACCGTGGTCGTCGTGGTGTCCGGGCGCGACGTCCGCACTCCCGCGGCGCGCCGTTCGCGGGGCTAGCATTCGTGCATGTCGTCGATGCCGGTGCGCAGGATCCCCGTGGTTGCGAACGCCGCGCGGGCCGCGTTGGCCGAGGTCTACCTCACGATCGTGAGCCCGACGTGGCCGTGGGGCTATTTGCGCGTCGCCGGCCTGGCTCTGATCACCGAGGGCCTCTTCCTGATGCTCGTCTCGGTGTCGGTGCCCGTCGGGGGCTTGGCGCTCCTGTCGCTCCTCGTCGGTGAGGGAGCTTTCGTGGCGTCTTTTGCGCCGGGCGTTCGACTGCGCGGCAGCAGACCGGCGCGTGAGACCCGGTCAGCGCCACCGACCGACCAACTCCCGGCGCTGTGGACTGTCACCCCCGGGGCCGATCTTGCGCGCCTCTGCACGGTCGACCGGCGTCACCCGCGATGCCGTCGAGAGCCCCCTCGCCGGCGCTGACCGGCAGCCTTCGCCGACGCGCAGTCCGTCGCGCAGGGCGGTCCTGGCCGCGGAGCGGGCGGGTGGCACGTCGCAGCCGCGCAGGGAAAGCGTGTCGCGGTCGCACGTCCGCGCCCGTGTAGGTCGACCGATGGGCTGGTGTTTGGACAGCGTCTTCCGATTGGGCCCACTTGACCTCGGAGTCAAGCGACCCAAACGGGAACCGGCCCTCCTGCTGCTCCGCGCCCGAGGACGCAGAGGCTGGCGTGCTTCGCTGACTCCCTCGGTGGCGGCGAACCCAAAGGGCTTAGGGAGGGGATGACGGGAATCGAACCCGCGCCATCAGTTTGGAAAACTGAGGCTCTACCATTGAGCTACATCCCCAGCAGTTCGGCCGAGGCCAAAGGTGCGGTAGCAAGCATAGGGCATGCTGTCTCGGTGGCCGATCACAGGGATCCTGCGGGTCGTGTCGAGTTCGCCCAGTTTCCTTAGCCTCGTAGTCAGCTAGACTTCACGAGGCCTTTTCGCCCGTCCTCAACGGGAAAGCACGAAGAGACCGGCACGATCGTCCGCGAAAGCGGGCGCGACGGGTGTGAAATCCCGGGGCGTAGCGTAGTGGCTAGCGCGTCCGTTTTGGGGGCGGAAGATCGCAGGTTCGAGTCCTGTCGCCCCGACTCCCACGTACCAAGAAATACCGACACAGCCAGCGCTCCTGAAAAAGAAAGACACGACATTGGTCAAGACCACGGTTGAGCAGCTCAGCCCTACGCGCGTCAAGCTCAACATCGCAGTGAGCCCCGAGGACCTCAAGCCCGGCATCACTCACGCCTACGGCCACATCGCCGAGCAGGTGTCGATTCCCGGCTTCCGTAAGGGCAAGGTTCCGCCGCCCATCATCGACCAGCGTGTCGGTCGTGAAGAGGTCCTCAACCACGCCGTGAACGAGAGCATGGACACCTTCTATCGCGCCGCGGTCGAAGAGGTCGAGCTGCGTCCGCTCGGTCGCCCCGAGGCCGACGTCGTCGAGTGGCCGAACGTCAAAGATTTTTCGGGTGACCTCCTGATCGCCGTCGAGGTCGACGTGCGTCCGGAGTTCGAACTTCCCGAGTATGACGGCCTCGAGCTCACAGTCGACTCGGTCGATGTCACCGACGACGAGGTGGAGGAGGAGCTCACGAATCTCCGAACCCGCTTCGGCACCCTCATCACCGTCGACCGCCCGGCGGCCACGGGTGACTTCGCGCAGATCGATCTCATCGCCACCATCGGCGACGAAGAGGTCGACAACGCCAAGGGCATCTCGTACGAGATCGGCTCTGGCGACCTCATCGAGGGCATCGACGAGGCTCTCGACTCGCTCACCGCCGGTGAGACCACCACGTTCGACTCGAAGCTGCTCGGCGGCGACCACGAGGGCGAGACCGCCCTCATCGCGGTCACACTCACCGCGGTCAAGGAGCGGGAGCTTCCCGACGCCGACGACGACTTCGCGCAGATCGCCAGCCAGTTCGACACGCTCGACGAGCTCAAGGGTGACCTGAAAGAGCAGCTCGGTCGCTCGAAGACCTTCGGCCAGGGCGCTCAGGCCCGCGACCAGGTCGTCGAGAAGCTTCTCGAGGGACTCGAGATCCCGATCCCCGAGAAGCTCGTCGAAGACGAGGTCCACCGTCACCTCGAGCAAGAGAACCGTCTCGAAGACGACGTTCACCGCGCGGAGGTGAAGGAGTCCAGTGAGTCCGCCTTCCGCAACCAGATTCTTCTCGACGCCATCGCCGAGAAAGAAGAGGTCAAGGTCGAGCAAGACGAACTGACCCAGTACCTCATCCAGGGCGCGTCGCAGTACGGCATGGAGCCCGGCGAGTTCATCAAGGTGCTCGACCAGAACGGTCAGATCCCGGCTATGGTCGGCGAAGTTGCCCGGTCGAAGGCTCTCGCCGTCGTGCTGTCCAAGGCGAAGGTGAAAGACGACAAGGGGGCCGACGTCGACATTTCGGCGTTCACGGCCTCGGCCGGCGTGGGCGAGCCCGTCGAAGAAGACCACACGGGTCACGATCACGCGTAGTCACTGACGCGAGGTTTCACAGGGGCAGGGTGCACACGCATCCTGCCCCTTTTGTGTGCCGCTGCGTATTCAGGCGTTTCGCACCGCGACTCCTGAGTTGCGTAACTCAGGCCTGAAAAACGCACCGGCAGCACCTGTGCTCACGACGCAATCTCTGCCGTGGGCGAACAGCCCGGAAACCGCGCGTTGCACCCTCTAAGTTCGTACACAAGCGACAACTGAATGGGAGCACCACATGGCCGACGTAACACTGCCCAACAGTGTTTTTGACCGACTTCTCAAAGACCGCATCATCTGGCTCGGTTCCGAGGTGCGCGACGACAACGCCAACGAGATCGCTGCCAAGCTTCTCCTGCTTGCCGCCGAGGATTCCGAAAAAGACATCTACCTCTACATCAACTCCCCGGGTGGCTCGATCACCGCGGGCATGGCTATCTACGACGCCATGGAGTTCGTGCCGAACGACATCGTGACCGTCGGCATCGGCATGGCTGCCTCGATGGGGCAGCTGCTCTTGACCGCCGGCACGAAGGGCAAGCGCTACATCACGCCCAACGCACGGGTCCTCCTTCACCAGCCGCACGGTGGTTTCGGCGGTACCTCGTCTGACATTCAGACGCAGGCACAGCTCATCCTTTCGATGAAGCAGCGCCTCGCCGAGATTACTGCCGCGCAGACCGGCAAGACCGTCGAGCAGATCAACGAAGACGGTGACCGCGATCGCTGGTTCACCGCCCAGGAGGCGCTCGAGTACGGCTTCGTCGACCACATCCGGGCCTCGGCGTCCGACGTCATCGGTGGCGCCGGCACCGAGCAGGAATAACTCCCCGATTCAAGCGCGAAAGAAGAAGACACTATGGAACTGCCAATGATGGGTGGAGCAGGCCGCTTCGAGGCCCCCAGCTCGCGCTACGTTCTCCCGAGCTTCGAGGAGCGCACGGCCTACGGCTACAAGCGTCAAGATCCCTACGCCAAGCTTTTCGAAGATCGCATCGTCTTCATGGGCGTGCAGGTCGACGATGCGTCGGCCGACGACGTGATGGCGCAGCTGCTCGTGCTCGAGAGCATGGACCCAGACCGTGACATCACCCTCTACATCAACTCGCCCGGTGGCTCGTTCACGGCCATGACGGCGATCTACGACACCATGCAGTACATCCGCCCCGACATCCAGACGGTCTGCCTCGGTCAGGCCGCCTCCGCCGCGGCCGTGCTGCTTGCCGCCGGCACCCCCGGTAAGCGTCTTGCCCTGCCGAACGCCCGCGTTCTCATCCACCAGCCGTCCACGGGCGGCCAGGGTGGCGGCCAGGCGTCCGACATCGAGATCCAGGCAGCCGAGGTTCTCCGCATGCGGACCTGGCTCGAAGAGACGCTGTCGAAGCACTCCAACCGCTCCGTGGAGCAGGTCAACCGCGACATCGAGCGCGACAACATCCTCGGTGCCGACCAGGCTCTGGAGTACGGCCTGATCGACCAGGTCCTGACCTCGCGCAAGAACCTGCCCGCTCTCACCGCGCGCTGACGAACGTCGCCACGAGGTGTAGCTGAGAGATCGAGCCCCGAGCCCTGTGTGGTCCGGGGCTCGATCTCTGTGACCGGGATCCTGGGCCAGCGCTCCGGATCCGGGGCAATCGATACGACGGTCCGAACCGAACATCGGGTAGCGTCACCGCCTCACGGCGATTCCGAGGTCACGATGCTTCGAGTGTCGGCGCTTCGGGTTAGGCTCGTTCAACGACGACCTAAGTGGTCACGATGATCACGACTAAATTTGCGCCTTAGGGAGGCCGAGCATGGCACGCATTGGTGAAAGTGCCGACCTGCTCAAGTGCTCGTTTTGCGGTAAGAGCCAGAAGCAGGTTCAGCAACTCATCGCCGGTCCGGGCGTGTACATCTGCGACGAGTGCGTGGAGCTCTGCAACGAGATCATCGAGGAGCGCCTCGCCGAAGCCGGAGAAGAGCCGTCGAGCGAGTTCGACCTTCCGAAGCCTCGTGAGATCTACGACTTCCTTGAGGAGTACGTCATCGGCCAGAGCGCGGCGAAGCGCGCTCTCTCGGTCGCCGTCTACAACCACTACAAGCGCGTCCGTTCCCTCAACACCCTGACGTCTGCCGATTCGCTGGGCGACGACATCGAGATCTCGAAGTCGAACATCCTGCTCATCGGTCCGACCGGGTGCGGTAAGACCTATCTGGCGCAGACGCTCGCCAAGCGCCTCAACGTTCCGTTCGCCGTCGCCGACGCCACCGCCCTCACCGAGGCGGGTTACGTCGGAGAAGACGTCGAGAACATCCTGCTCAAGCTGATCCAGGCCGCCGACTACGACGTCAAGCGGGCTGAGACGGGCATCATCTACATCGACGAGGTCGACAAGATCGCTCGCAAGGCGGAGAACCCCTCCATCACTCGCGACGTCTCCGGTGAGGGTGTGCAGCAGGCGCTGCTGAAGATCCTCGAGGGCACGGTCGCGTCCGTTCCACCGCAGGGGGGCCGCAAGCATCCGCATCAGGAGTTCATCCAGATCGACACGACGAACGTCCTGTTCATCGTCGCTGGCGCCTTCGCGGGGCTCGAAGACATCATCTCGTCCCGTGCCGGTAGGCGCGGCATCGGCTTCGGCGCACCGCTCTACAACAAGGGCGACGATGCCAACCTCTTCAGCGAGGTCCTTCCCGAAGATCTGCACAAGTTCGGGCTCATCCCCGAGTTCATCGGCCGGCTCCCGGTCGTGACCACGGTCACGCAGCTCGATCAGGAGGCTCTGATGGAGATCCTGACCAAACCTAAGAACGCCCTCGTGCGCCAGTACCAGCGCATGTTCGAACTCGACGGTGTTGAGCTCGAATTCGAAGAGCCGGCGCTCCAGGCAATCGCTGACCTCGCGGTTCTTCGTCAGACGGGCGCGCGGGGTCTCCGCGCGATCCTTGAGGAGGTGCTCGGGCCGATCATGTTCGACGTGCCCTCCAACGACGAAGTCGGCCGGGTCGTGGTCACAAAGGCCTCCGTGCTCGAAAACGCCGCACCGACGATCGTGCCGCGCATCGCGGAGCGCACCGAGAAGTCGGCGTAGCGCCGCCTCAGAGTTCGGCGGCCACCCCTGTTTCGGCCGGGGGACCAGCGCCGCGGCAGTGGTACCCCGACCGAAAACCCGTGTTTCGCTGCCGCGACCCGGCGCCGCCGCTCGCCTACGCGGTCAGGCGCCGGCGCACCAGCAGCGGCTCAACCTCGGCATCGCGGCCGCGGAAGTCGCGGTACGCCTCGAGGGGATCCTTCGACCCGCCCACGCCGAGCAGCCGCGTGCGGAACCGGTCTCCGCCGGCACGGGTCAGGCCGCCGTTCTCGGTGAACCACTCGACGGTGTCGGCGTCGAGCACCTCGCTCCAGATGTAGGAGTAGTAGCCGGCGTCGTACCCACCCGAGAAGGTGTGAGCGAAGTAGGTGCTCGAGTAGCGGGTGGGCACGGCCGGGTTGTTCAGGCCGACCACGGAGAGCGCGGCGGCTTCGAAGGTCGCGACATCGGCCGGATCCTTGATGGCTGCGGCCTCCTCGAACGAGAGTGAGTGCCAGGCCTGGTCGAGCAGGGCCGCGGCGAGGTACTCGGAGGTCGCGAAGCCTTCGTTGAATCCTTCCGAGGCGTTCACCTTGGCCACGAGCGTGGCCGGCATCTTCTCGTCGGTCTCGAAGTGGACGGCGTAGTTGGCAAGTACTTCGGGCCAGAGGAGCCACATCTCGTTTACCTGGCTCGGGAACTCCACGAAGTCCCGGTATACCCTCGTGCCGGAGAACCGCGGGTAGCCGACCCGGGCGACCAGGCCGTGCAGTGCGTGGCCGAACTCGTGGAAGAGGGTGGTGACCTCGTCGAGGGTCAGCAGGGTCGGCGATCCGGCGGGCGGTTTGGGCACGTTGAGGTTGTTCACGACGACCGGCAGCGGCTCGAGCAGGGCGGACTGGGAGACGAGGGGGTTCATCCAGGCGCCACCTCGCTTCGAGTCGCGCGCGTAGAGGTCGAGGAGATACAGGCCGACGGGGGAGCCATCGTCGTCGCTGACCTCGAACACTCGGGCGTCGGGGTGATAGGTGGCGAGGTCGTGGCGTTCTTCGAAGCGGAGACCGTAGAGGCTTCCGGCCGCGAAGAAGACACCGTCGTGCAGCACACGCTCGGCTTCGAAGTAGGGGCGCATGGCGCTCGCGTCGAAGTCGTAGGTCGCGCTGCGCACTTTCTCGGTGTAGTACGCCCAGTCCCAGGACTCGATCTCGCCGTCGAAGGAAGGATCACTCGACGCGAGCTGCTGCAGCTGCTCTCGCTCGGCCTGGGCGTTGCGGGCCGCAGGAGGGGCCAGGCGGACGAGCAGGTCGGAAACGGCCTCGGGTGACCCGGCCGTCTCGCCCGCGGTGACATAGGCGGCGTGCGATGGAAAGCCCAGGAGGGCGGCGCGCTCCGCCCGGAGTCGGACGATGTCGAGCAACACTTGACGATTGTCGTTCGGCCCGCCGCGGCTGCCCCGCGACTGCGAGGCCTCCATGATCCGCTGTCGGAGCGACCGGTTCGTCAGGGAGGCGAGCAGGGGGTGCCCGGTGAAGAGGGTGAGCGCGATGACGTACTTTCCGTCGAGCCCTCGCTCGTGGGCGGCCTCGGCGAGGGCGGCGATCGTGCCGTCGTCGAGACCGTCGAGCTCGGCCCCGTCGTCGACGACGACGGCGAGGTCTTTCGTGTCGGCAAGGAGGTTTTTCTCGAACCGCGTGGTGAGAGTTGACAGGGCGCCGTTGAGTTCGCGCAGTCGCTGCTTGTCGTCGTCACCGAGACCGGCTCCCGCGCGCAGAAACTCGTCGTGGTAGCGCTCGACGAGGTAGATCTCCTCCGGCGTCAGGTGAGCGGTGTCTGCGGTGCCGAGCGCCTCGTGAACGGTGCTGACTCGAGAATAGAGCGCCGGATCCAAGCGGATCGCGTCCGAGTGCGCAGCCAACCGTGGCGCCAGCTCGAGCTCGAGGGCGTTCGACGCATCGGTCGAATCACTTGACGACTTGTTGAAGAACACGTGCTCGACCCGAGACAGGATCTGCCCGCTGCGCTCCAGGGCGACGATCGTGTTCTCGAAAGTCGGTGCCGCAGGATCCGATGTGATGGCTTCGATCTCGGCCAATTGCTGGGCGAAGCCCGCTTCGAACGCCGGCAGGTAGTCGGCGTCGGTGATCTCGGCGAAGGGTGGGAGGGAGTAGGGCAGGGTGCTTGGCTCGAGGAAGGGATTCGTCATCCTGCCAGCCTAGGGCGGCGACTGCAAAGAAACTATTGCAAAGACATGGCTGCAAAAAAACATTTGCAAAGAAATGCTTGCAAAGAAATCTTTGCGAATGTACTGTGGAGCCATGAGCGACGAACCCCGAACTCCTGGCACACGGCGCACCCTCGATCAGAGTGCGCTTCGGGCCCTGGCTCACCCCCTGCGGGTGGAGCTGTACGAGACCCTCTCGGCTCTTGGTTCATCGACCGCCAGCGCTCTCGCGGAGCGCCTGGGGGAGTCCTCAGGGTCGACCAGCTACCACCTCCGGCAGCTGGCTCGGCACGGTCTCGTCCGCGAGGTCGAGGGCAAGGGTTCCGGCCGTGAGCGCTGGTGGGAGGTCGAGCCAGGTGGCTTCACCGTGGAGGCGTTCGACCACGAGCAGGAGTCGGGTCGCGTCGCAGCGCAGATGGTCGTGCGGCAGTTGGAGCGCAACCGCGCTGCTCTGCTCGAAGACCTCCACGCTCGCCCCGACGAGATCGGGCCCGAATGGCATCAGGGCACGATGCTGGCGACGATCAACGTCACGGCTACGCCCGCCGAGCTGATCGCACTCCGCGAGGCGTTCGACGAGTTTTCTGCGAAGTACATCGATCCCCTGCGCAACCGAGAGCTCACCACCGACTCTCGGCGCGCGCAGATCCACTTCAACGCATTCCCCATTCTCGACGCCCCGCGTCGCACCTCCGAAGGAGCCTGACATGACCGCCGCAACTCTCGCTCGCACTCCCGAACGCGGTCTCGATCGCCTCGTTCTCGCTACGGGCCTCGCCCTCGTCGCCTGGTCCCGCCGGCGCAGCGCGCGTCGCCTCCGCGTCGCGGCCCCCGGTACCCGGCGGCTCTCGACCCTCGAGCGCGCCGACCGGATGTACGACCCCTACTCGGCCGAAGCGGTCCGCAGCCACGGCCTGCCCCCGACCCTGCTGCGCTGACGCCTGCGCGCCGCTAAACCCTCAGCGCCGGCTACCGCGGTGGTCCTAGGACCACC
>JAODMX010000190.1 GCA_025464735.1 Frondihabitans sp.
AGGCGATGCAGGGCGTCACCAAGAAGCTCGGGCTCTCGTATGGCTATCTCGGTGACCCCGCCAATATGTGGCGGCTGTTCTGGACCTTTTACTCCCAGCTCGGTGGCACCATGTCCGCCAACTCGAAGAAGTTCACCTTTGATCGTGACGCCTTCATGAAGGCGCTCGAGACGATGCAGAAGCTCCTCGGCAGTGGGATAGCAAACCATCGCTCCGACGACGGCTTCTCCTTCTCCGCATTCAGCGCGGGGCAGTCGGGGGAGATGTTCGACGGGGTATGGGATCTCTCGGCCCTTCAAGCAACCAAGGTTCCTCTCGATGCTTCGCCGATCCCCAACCTCTTCGGGACGGGAATCTCGGCGGTCTGGGGCGACTCGCACTCGTTCGTTCTCCCGCACCCTACGCACGTCGACGAGAGCCGCCGTGAGGACGTCTACGAGGCGGTGTCACTCATCCTGAAATCATCGCTGACCTGGGCCCACGGGGGACATACGCCAGCGTTCCAGCCGATCGTCCACGAGGCCGCCTTCAAGAAGCTCGAACCCAACGGGCACTACGCCGAGACCGCCACCTACCTGCACTACGACCCGGCGATCGCCTTCGCCGGCTCGGGATCGAACTGGCAGAGCCAGTTCGGCCAAGCCGTCCAGGCCGCCCTCATGGGAACCGGGAGCGCCAAAGACGCAATGGACAACTTCGATTCTCTGACCACGACGCTTGCGCGTCAGACCCTTTAGAGGCGGAAGTCATGACTACGGAAACCCTGACCCGTTCAACTCTTCGCGCACCCACGAAGCCAGTCCCGCGAAAGCGGCGGAACCGCCAGCTCATCGGCTGGCTCTACGTCGCACCATTCGTCGTGTTCTTCGCGATGTTCCTCGTCTGGCCGACGTTCTACGGCCTCTACCTGAGCCTCACCGACGGCAACCTGGCGACCAAGGTCGCTCCGGTCTTCGTGGGCCTCACCAACTACGCCGATGCGCTCGGCGATCCACTGGTGTGGCGAACCCTAGGTAACACGTTGTGGTTTACGGTCATCACGACAGTGCCACTGGTGGTCCTGTCACTGGCAGCGGCACTTCTCATCAACGCCAAGCTGAAGGGCACGTGGTTCTGGCGTCTGTCCGTCTTCATGCCCTATCTGCTGGCGTCGACGGTGGTCAGCCTGATCTTCGTCTGGCTGTTCAACCCCGATCTCGGGCTGGTCAACGCTGGTCTCAGCGTCTTCCACATCACCGGACCGGCCTGGCTGCAGGATCCGAACACGGCCATGATCGCAGTGGCGATCGCCACCGTTTGGTGGACGATCGGATTCAACTTCCTTCTGTATCTCGCCGCGCTCCAGAACATCCCAGAGAGCATTCTGGAAGCTGCGTCGGTGGATGGAGCGGGCCGGCGGCGGCAGATCTTCTCGATCATTTTGCCGCTCCTGGGCCGGACGACGGCGCTCATCGTTGCTCTCCAGGTCTTGGCGTCGGTGAAGGTCTTCGACCAGATCTATCAGATGACCGGTGGCGGCCCGAATGACTCGACGCGATCCGTCCTGGAGTATGTCTACGACAGCGGCTTCTCGAACTATCGCCTCGGATACGCGTCGGCGATCTCCTACATCTTCTTCGCAATCATTCTCGTTCTGTCCCTCATCCAAGTCAGCATCTTCTCGAGGAGGTCGAGCCGATGACCACCGCGGCCGTCAACCGATCCACCGCCCACACCGCCTCTGCAGCTTCGCTCAGCCGCGATCGGCGCCCTCGTCGCGTCGATGCCGGGCGAGTCATCGCCTACGTCGTACTCGGGTTGCTCGCCCTCATCTGGCTGACGCCATTCCTGTGGGCGATCAACACGTCTTTCAAATCGGAGGCCGACGCCTCAGCCAGCCCCGTGACCATCCTGCCGGCCCACGGGTACACGGCCGACGCGTACAAGCTCATCTTCCAATCCGGATCCGTTCCAGTCTGGATGATGAACAGCGCGATAGTAGCGATTGCAGTGACGGCCTTCACGTTGATCGTCTCGACGCTCGCGGCGTACGCCTTCTCGCGGCTTGTCTTCCCGGGCAAGAAGGTCCTCTTCGCCGTCACGATCGGGTCGATCATGATCCCGACGCAGATCTTCGTCGTGCCTCTCTTCGACGAAATGCGCGCGCTCCACCTCGTTGACACGTATTGGGGCGTCATCCTCCCGCAGGTCATCTCGCCGGTCATGATCTTCGTGCTCAAGCGATTCTTCGACGACGTCCCGAAGGAGCTGGAAGAAGCTGCCCTGATGGATGGCGCGAGCCGACTCCGGATCTTCGCCCAGATCGTCTTGCCGCTGTCTCGGCCGATCATCGCCGCGGTCGGAATCTTCGTGTTCATCGGGGCGTGGAACAACTTCCTCTGGCCGTTCATCGTCACAAACAACCCGGCCCTGATGACCCTTCCGGTTGGGTTGCAGACAGTGACCCCGGGCTATGGCGTCACGTTCGCCCTGCAGATGGCGGAGGCGATTCTTGCGGCGCTGCCGCTGATCATCGTCTTCATCCTCTTCCAGCGGCAGATCATCCGAGGGATCTCCACTACCGGCATCGCCGGAGCATGAGCTGGACCCATTCATCACCGAGAGAAAGAATCTCCATGACCATCACAGCCCCAGCACCCCTCCTCCGTGGAAAGGGAGAGATCGCGATCGTCGACCGGGAGTACCGCGACCCGGGAGTCGGTGAACTTCTCATCGCAGTGAGGGCGAACGCGCTGTGCGGCACCGACCGGAACTTCTTCGTCAACGGGTCGCCGACAGTGTCAGGTCATGAGGCTGCCGGAGTCGTCGTCGCGGGGGGACGGGACACAACGCTGGCACCGGGAACCCGCGGCGTCGTCTTCCTGATGGACTATTGCGGCACCTGCCGAAGCTGCCGTATCGGCGCAACCAACCAGTGCCTCGCGAAGCGCGCTGACATGGGCATCAACACCGACGGCGGTTACGGGCCCTACGAGATCGTTCACGAGAGCAACTTCTTCCCCATCACCGACGACATCGACTTCCCGACGGCGACGATGTTGCTCGACGTGATGGGAACAAGTGGACACGCGATCGCTCGCGCGCGACTCGTGCGCCCCGACGTCGAGTCGATCTATATCTCGGGAGCAGGGCCGATCGGACTCGGACTGCTGGTGATGTCGAAACTCACCTTCGGAGACCAGATGCCGGTCTTCATCAGCGACGTCTCCGCTTGGAGACGCGACTTCGCATCCACGTTCGGCGGTGTTCCAATCGATGCCACCGACGCGTCGATGATGAAACAGGTCGGGCGACCGGATATCGCGTTCGACTCGTCGGGCAAGGCGATCGCCAGGAGAGGAGCCCTCGACGTTCTTGCGCAACGGGGCGTTCTCGTGTGTGTGGGTCACGGCGAGACGCTGACACTGGACGTGTCGAACGATTTGCTCGCCCCGGAGCACGCTGTCCTCGGGAGCGAGTACTTCCGGTTCGACGAGCTGGCGGCGAATCTCGATCTGCTTCAGAAACACCAAGACATCGTGTCGCGCGTCATCACGCACCGTCTTCCTATCCATCGTTTGGATGAGGCGTTCGACCTCTTCCTCGGCGGCGAGACCGGCAAGGTCGTTGTGGTGCAAGGCGGTGAAGAGTGACCTCCGTGAGCGGCCGAACGCGGGTTGCCGTCGTAGGCACGGGGAACTGGGGCCGGCAGCATGCGCGTATCTTCTCCCGACGACTCGACACGGAGCTCGTCGCGATCGTTGGGCGCACACCGAGCCGGACGGAAGAGCGAGCTGCCGAATACGAAGCGACCGCGTACACGGATCTGGACGAGATGCTGGCCACGGCGAGACCGGACCTCGTCACGGTGTGTTTGCCTAACGAAGGTCACTACGAGACGACGCTTCGCCTGGTTGACAGCGGGGTTCCGCTGCTCGTCGAGAAGCCGCTTGTCTTCTCGATGGACGAGGCGGACGAACTTCTCCGGCGAGCAGAGTTACGTGAGTCATTCTTCGCGATCAACTTTAATCACCGCTTCGCGGAGCCGTTCGTCCGAGCGAAGTCGTTGATCGATGCGGGTGAGTTGGGAGAGACGGTGTTCGCGACCTGGCGATTCGGCGGCGAAGCAAACCACGGCACGTCGCCCGACGCCAACATCATCGAGACGCAGTGCCACGGATTCGACATGCTCGAACACCTTGTGGGCCCGATCGCGTCGGTCGCTGCCCAGGTGACAAATATGACCTATGGTGCCCGGAGCACAGTAGCCATCGCCGTCGAGTTCCAGGGCGGTGCGGTCGGTACCCTGCTGGGTTCCTACGACTCCTCCTATGCCTACCCCGATTCGCAACTCGTCGAAATTAACGGGACGCGGGGTCGCCTGGTCATCCGCGACACCGTTCGGGAGCTCTCGTTCTCCCGGATCGGCGATGAGACCGAGTCGGTGTGGCGTGCAGGCTATTTCAACGACGAGGCTCGCAGCTTTCACGCGACGTTCGATCGCCATGTCGATCAGATTCTCGTGGCCCTGCGCGCCGGGCTTCAACCCCCCGTTCACGCTGCCGCCGGAAGACGAGCCCTGAGTCTGGCAGTGGACTCTGTTGAGTCGCACCGGAGCGGTCGTCGGATCCAGACCACGCCGCGCTCCTGATCGCGTAGCCGAGTGAATATCGTGCCGGGTCGACGCGTCGACGCACCCCCTTTCGGACCAACTGCGCCGCAGATGCGGCGGCCGCTTGTCCGCTCGGGGGTGCGTCGATGCCTGGGCGCGTCAGCGCGCGATCGGGTCGCCGAAGTCGGGGATGGGCAACCGGGCGCCATGCTGCTTCGCCGACTCATGCGCGATGATGCCGGGCAGCGTATAGCGCGCAGCCACCCAGGCGTTCACCGGTGGCAGCGTGCCGTCGACGACGGCGCGGACGAAGTCGTCGACCAGGAAGTGATGGCTTCCCTCGTGGCCGCTCGGCACACCGCGGTACTCCTCGGGCAGCCGGCTGGTGTCGTGCACCTCGGCGTATCCGGAGACGAAGGCGTCGCGGAGCTCGGGCGCGACGTTCGCGAGTCGCGGGTCGTCGTGCGAGAGCGTCGGCTTTGTGGTGATCTGGTCGCTGACATCGTGGACGTCATGCTTGTCCTGCCACACGCTGACCGTCGCCAGCTGCTCGAAGCTTCCCTCCGTGCCGAAGAAGCGGAAGCGGGACTCCCGGATCTGTGACGGATAGCCGACGCGGCGCATCTCGTTCGTGCGCATGACGCCACCGTTGTCCAGTTCGAAGAGAGCGCTCGCGTTCGAGAAATCATTGCCGAACTGGCTCACTTCTTTGTCGAACACGCCGTCGTCGCGGTCGTCCTTGACGCCGATGCAACTGACGCTGACCGCGTGCCCGGGGATTGCCCCGAGCACGCCGCCGATCGCATGCGTCGGATAGAGCATCGGAGGGTAGCTCGCGGTCTCTTTCCACGACTCGCCCCCGCTGTACTGGTACGCGGCGTAGAACCCGAGGTCCATGTCGTGGACGTAGTCACCCTCGGAGTAGAAGATCCGGCCAAATGCGCCCTCCGCGACCTTGTTTCTGGCGAAGATCGTGGCGGGGTTGTAGTAGCTCGTCTCGCCCATCATGTAGGTGAGCCCCGTCTCCCGGACGGCCTCGATGATGGCGGCGATCTCGTCCGCGGAGATCGCCATGGGCACCGCGGAGTAGACATGCTTGCCGGCGCGAAGTGCTCGCTCGACGAGCGGGCCGTGCGTCCAGCGCTGCGTGAAGATGGCGACGGCGTCGACGTCGGACTCGAGCATCGCGTCAAAATCGGCGACCGCTCCTGCCAGATGCTCGCGTTCCACGAGCTCCTGGGCGCGTTCCGAAACCAGATCGGTGACCGTCACGCGCTCCACGTCAGGGTGGATGGAGAACAGCTTCGCGAACTGCCCGGCGAACTGCCCGGCGCCGATCATGCCAATGGATACCATGTGTGACCTTTCTAAGGGGTGGTGTTGGTGACGGTGTCACGACTCGTCACGAGGATTGGTAGGAGATGCGGTAGTTGAGGATGTCCTGCGCGCTAGCGAGGCCCGCTGTGACGGACTTGGTCCCGAGGAAGGTCGGGCCGAGCGCCGTCGTGACGTTGTTGAGCGCCTCGTTCATGCCGGTTCCGACGGGGAAATTTACTGTGTGATCCTGCGCCTCGGTCAAGAACGGGCTCACGTCGACACCCTTCTTCTTCCAGTACGTCTGGAACAGCGGGTCGAGTGACTTGATGGCGGGCCAGATGTAGCCGCCGCCGCCCATGATTCGCTGCGAGTCGGCGCTGCCGAGCCACTTGACGAGTCGCCAGGCCTCGTTCGGGTGCTTCGTGTTGCTGACGATGCCGTCGGTGAGCCCGTTGATGACGCTGATCCGCCCCTTTGGCCCCGACGGCAGCGGCATGACCCCGACCTTGAAGTTGGACAGCCCGCTCAACGCGCCGGTGTTCCAGTCGCCCGCCTGCCACATCGCCATACGCCCCGACGAGAAGATCGTCTGGGAGTTGGTGCTGTCGCCGTTCGGGCCGGTCTCGCCGTTCGGCACCACGACATGTGCCGATCGGAGCATGTCGGTGAGAAACGTCATCGTCTCGCGATTCGCCTTACTGTCGAGAATGGATGAGGTCGCGTAAGGGTGCGGAAGCATGCCACCGCCGTTCATCGCCATGTAACTTCCGTAGATCGCCTGAAACTCGTTCGTCGAGGCGATCGCGTACACATCGATCGAACCCGGGTCGAACGCGGCGTCGAGGGCGTTGCGGCCCTTGTGGTCGATCGTGATCTGCTTCAGGAAGTGCAGGTAGGAGCCGCCGTCGCTGGGGTTCCAGCTGAGGTCGGTCGGCGCGTTACGGAACCCGGCCTTCTCGAGGTGCTGCTTGTTGTAGTAGATCGCGATCGTGTCCCAGTCCTTGGGAAGGCCCCAGAGCTTCGACCCGTCGCGATGCAGATCCACCAGGCTCGGGATGTACTGCCCGAGATCGATGCCGGCGCTCTTGACGCGCGGCGCGACGTCGGTGAGCAGGCCGCCCTTCGCCCAGTCGCCGAGCCACGGCGTGTTCACCCAGAACACGTCCGGGGCGTCGCCGGAGATGTACTGCGCCGTGATCTTCTGCTGGTAGTTGCCGTAGGGAATCTGCTCGATCGTGACGTGGATGTCAGGATTCCGGCGCTGGAACTCGTCGATCGATTTCTGATAGCCGACCTGCTGTACCGCGTCCCATAGTGCGTAGGTGAGTTCCGTCGTCCCGGAGCTTGAGCCGCGGAACCCCCATCCCGCGGCCGAGCATCCGGCGAGCGTCGTCGCTCCGGCCGCGACCCCGACGAGACCCAAGAACTGACGGCGGCTGACCCGGGACGGTCCGTTCGCCGCGGGGCTCATCGGCTCGCTCCCGACAGGTTCACCGAGTTGACGATGTGCTTCTGGAAGATCACGAACAGGATCACCATCGGGATCAGTGCCACGAGGGAGCCTGCGAGAACGAGGTTCCACTGGGCGGCGAAGTTCGAATTGAAGTTCGCCACCCCGACGCTGAGGACTTGGAGGTCGTTCGAACTCGTTGCGATAAGAGGCCAGAGGAAGTTGTTCCAGGAGAAGATCACCGCGATGATCGTTGCCGTCATGATGATCGGTCGTGACATCGGTACGACGACTCGGCGAAGGATCGAGAGCTCGGAGCAGCCGTCGAGCCGCGCCGCCTCGATGACCTCCGACGGAATTGACTGCAGGTATTGCCGCATCAGGAACACGGTGTATGGCGTGCCGAACACGTAGGGGAGGAACAGCGCCCAGTAGGTGTCG
>JAODMX010000249.1 GCA_025464735.1 Frondihabitans sp.
TCGAGGTCGTTCATGTCCTCCGCAATCAGATCCTGTTGCAGTTCGCGCAGAGCAGCGTCCTCCTGCACGAGGGCGACACGATGACGCTGCCGGGGCGTGAGCCGCACTCCTGGGTCAATCCCGCCGACGAGGAGAGCGAGGTCGTCTGGACTCTCGTGCCGGCCGCCTGGAGCGGATCCTCCTGACCGCCTGCTGATCCCGTCCACGGCTCCTTCTCTGCCACTGTGTCGATGCCGCTTCGGAGCGACTAGCCAAACTGTCGCTGGTGAGAAGCCCGGCAGCGAGTAAGAAAGACACCATGAGCATCTACAGCGTCGTGAACCCTGCCACCGGCGAGACCCTCACCGACTATCCGACGATCTCCGACAGCGATCTCGCCGCGGCGATCGGGCAGGCGGACACGGCCCACCGCGAGTGGTCTCGGAACGCGACCGTGTCGGAGCGCGCCGCCCTCATCCGGCGGGTCGCCGAGCTGCACACGGAGCGCCGGCAGGAGCTCGCCGACATCGCGGTCCGCGAAATGGGCAAGCCGGTCGAGCAGGCGCTCGCCGAGGCGGACTTCAGCGCCGAGATCTACGGTTACTACGCCGACAACGCCGAGGAGTTCCTCCGCGATCAGCCGATCCACCTTCAGGGGGGCGAAGGATCCGCTTGGATCCGTCGCGCGTCGATCGGCCCGCTGCTCGGCATCATGCCGTGGAACTTTCCGCTGTATCAGGTGGCGCGATTCGCCGGCCCCAACCTCATCATTGGCAACACGATCCTCCTGAAGCACGCCCCGCAGTGCCCCGAGAGCGCCCTCGCCCTCGAGCAGATCTACCTCGACGCCGGCTTCCCCGAGGGTGCCTACGCGAACATCTTCGCGTCGAACGAGCAGATCGAGCAGGTCATCGCCGACCCTCGCGTTCAGGGCGTTTCTCTCACCGGGTCGGAGCGCGCCGGATCCGCGGTGGCCGAGATCGCGGGCCGCAACCTGAAGAAGGTCGTGCTCGAACTCGGTGGGTCCGACCCCTTCATTCTTCTGAGCACCGACGACCTCGACGCGACCGTGGCCTCCGCGGTCGGCGCCCGACTCGACAACAACGGGCAGAGCTGCAATGCGGCCAAGCGGTTCATCGTCGCGGACGATCTCTACGACGACTTCCTGGCGAAGTTCACCGCGGCACTGTCGGCCATTGAGCCCTCCGATCCGACGGACGCATCCACCGAGCTCGGCCCGCTCTCGTCGGTGCTCGCCGCCGACCGGCTGGCGGACCAGTTGCAGAGTGCGGTCGCGGCCGGGGCGCACCTTGCGTCCGGCGGTTCGAGGAGCGGCACGTACTTCGCACCCGCCGTGCTGACCGGCGTCACCAGCGAGAACCCGGCCTACCACCAGGAGTTCTTCGGCCCGGTTGCCACGGTCTACCGCGTGGCCGACGAGGCAGAAGCTCTCAGCGTCGCGAACGACACCCCCTTCGGTCTCGGATCCTACGTCTTCACCACCGATAGCGAGCAGGCGCTGCGCATGGCCGATCGCATCGAGGCGGGCATGGTGTTCATCAACATCGTTCTGGCTGACAGCGCGGAGCTCTCGTTCGGAGGGGTGAAGAGGTCGGGCTTCGGTCGCGAACTCGGACGGCTCGGCGCCGAGGAGTTCGTCAACAAGAAGCTCATCCGCGTCAACGCGTAGCGAGTCTCAGCGCGAGCGTCCGCCGTTGCGACGGGGCGTGGCCGTCGACGCACCCCCGATCAGGGTCGTCGCGAGTTCTTCGCGCTGAACCGGCGAGCCGGGCTGCTCGCGCATCCGGAGCATGAGGCGCAAAGCGGCTTCGCCCATCGCGGCGATCGGCTGATGGATCGTGGTCAGCGCGGGGCTCACCCATCGACTCTCGGGAAGGTCGTCGAACCCGACAACACTGAGGTCCTCTGGGATTCTGAGCCCGAGGGCTCGCGCGCTCTCGTAGACGCCGAGCGCCATGGTGTCGGAGCAGGCGAAGATGGCGGTCGGCGGCTCGGTGCCGCTCAGGAGTTCCGTCGTCAGGTGAGCCGCGCGGGATCGCTGCCAGTCAGCGTGAAGGATCCGGAGGCTGCGCGCAGGAAGCCCGTGCTGGGTGAGGGCCGAGCGGAATCCGTCGACGCGTGCCTGACTGTAGAGGTGGTCACGCTTTCCGGCCAGCACCGCGAAGCTCGTGTGCCCCAGAGCCATCAGGTGCTCCGCCGCCATTCGGGCGCCGGCCCAGTTCGCCGCGCCGACGCTGGCGACCCCCTCGGGTGGTTGGGTCACAGGATCGAGCAGCACGAAGGGAATCTTCGAGGCCGTCAGCGTCGCCAACTGTGCCGGGGTCGTGTCGACCAGGGCAAGAACGGCTCCGCGGAGATTTCGCGCCAGGAGTCGAGCCAGCCAGCCATCGTCGGGCTGACGGGCGACCGAAACGACGAGATCGACCCCGGCCTGGACCGCGGCGCGCTCGACGCCGCTGAGCGCACGGTTCGCCCAGGTGCCCTCGACAGCGCTGAGCACCAGGTCGATCAGGGGCGGCAACCCCAGGGAGGGCGCGGGCGCTTCGCTCGATCCTCTGCGGTAGCCGGTGTCGGCGATGGCCGCCATGATGCGCGATCGCAGCTCGTCCGAGACGTCGGCACGGCCGTGCAGGACTTTGGAAACGGTCGGCACGCTCGTGCCCACGCGTCGGGCGATGTCGCTCAGGGTAGGGCGCCGACCGCCGGTCTTGGTCATCTGGTCAGAATAGTTGCTCGAGCGCACGCTAGTCAGAAAATTTGCGCAAATCTATTCGCAGCGCCTCATTGACTCGCCCAATAGCTGCTGAAAGACTTGAACGTGAACAGATCTTTAGTAATATATTGCGCAAGTTGCGAAATGAACAGCATTCCTCCAACTGAGACAGGAGGACGAAGCGCATGAGCATTTCAGTAACCAAATCGGCACTCGTGGTGCGTTCCGGCTGGGAGGGCCACCAGCCGGTCGAGACGACCGACTCCTTCCTGCCCTTTCTCGTCGAGCACGGTTACGACGTGCGAATCGAAGACTCGACGGCGGTCTACAGCGACAGCGCCTACCTCGCCGGCGTTGACGTGATCGTTCAGTGCAACACGATGAACACGATCGCCGACGACGAGGTGAAAGGCCTCATCGAGGCGGTGAAGAACGGCACGGGCCTTGCGGGTTGGCACGGCGGAATCGCAGACTCCTATCGTGACAGCGCCGACTACCTGCAGTTGATCGGCGGACAATTCGCGCACCATCCGGCCAAGGCTCAACCAGACGACCTCCCGCACGACGGCACGGACAACGCCGTCCGTTACACCGTCGCCATCGTGCCCGAGAAGTCCGGGCATCCGATCGTCGAGGGCCTCTCCGATTTCGACCTGACGACGGAGCAGTACTGGGTTCTGTCTGACGACTACAACGACGTTCTCGCGACCACGACGCTGGCCTCCCGTTCGTTCGACCCGTGGAACCGGCCGGTCACCTGTCCGGCGGTCTGGACTCGCGACTGGGGCAGCGGGCACGTCTTCGTCACCACTGCGGGGCATCAGCTCGACATCGTCGAAGACCCGAACGTCAGAACCATCATCGAAAGGGGAATCCTGTGGGCAAGCCGCTGAGAGTCGGAATCGTGGGGGCGGGTGCCATCTCCGGCGCCTACCTGTCGACCTTCGAGCGTCTGCGAGCGGTCGAGCTGACCGCCGTGGCGGATCTCGACGAAGCGCGCGCTCGCGAGGTCGCAGAGAAGCACGGGGTGGTCGCCTTGAGCGTCGATGCCTTGGTCACCTCGCCCGACGTTGATCTCGTGCTCAACCTGACGATCCCGGCTGCCCATGCCGACGTGGCGTTGAAAGCGATCGCTGCGGGCAAGGCCGTGTACGGCGAGAAGCCTCTGGCCGCGACGCTGTCCGACGCGAAGCGGATCGTCGACGCGGGCAGGGCGGCCGGCGTCCGCGTCGGCTGTGCGCCGGACACCGTCCTGGGCACCGGCATTCAGACCGCGCGCAAAGCCGTTGACGACGGTGTGATCGGACGACCGATCTCCGCCACGGCCACGATGATGACCCCGG
>JAODMX010000182.1 GCA_025464735.1 Frondihabitans sp.
TCCGCGTAACGTCTGCTGCGCTCACCGCCCGCGAGGAATTCGGGGAGTTGCCCTAAGCCGAGGTCGCGACGAACGCCTCACCCGAACCGGTGACCGCGAGGCGCCACTCGTCGGGAGTCACGTACACCGACTCCCCTCGCTGGAGCCGGATGTTGCCATCCTGTCCCTTCAGGTGGAGCTCCCCCTCCGTGACGAGGACGATGGACGGACCGCCCAGCGAGACGACGGCCCCGGCCTCGCCGGGCACGACGTGCAGGAGCGCGAAACCGACGTCGTTCGGGTCGAATCGCTCGACGCCGGTGCCCGCGTCCGTCGGGCGGAGGTAGGGAAGCGGCAGCGGGTCGAAGTCGAGCACACGCAGGAGCTCGGGAACATCGACGTGCTTGGGCGTGAGCCCTCCGCGCAGGACGTTGTCGGACGGCGCCATCAACTCGATGCCCAAGCCGCTGAGGTAGGCGTGGATGTTGCCGGCGGGAAGGAAGAGCGCCTCTCCCTTCGCGAGCCTCACGCGGTTCAGGAGCAGCGCGATGACGACACCAGGGTCTTCCGGATAGAGCTCGGCCAGATCGGCGACGGTGCCGATGTTGGTGGACGATTCTCGATGCTCTCGCGCCGCGTCGCTCACGGCCACGATCGTCGCCGTTGTCTCTTCGCTGCCATCGAACAGGAACGCGACGGTCGACTCGAGGGATTCGCGCAGGTGGTCGGCGAGCACAGCAAAGCGGCCGGACGACGCATCGAGGATCTCGAGGTCGGCCAGCGCGTCCTCGACGGGCCGGAAACCGCACAGAGCATCGAAACTGTCGCTCAACGCGTAGATGATCTCGGGCTTCGGGAACGGATCCTTGTAGTTGCGTTCGCTAGCAACGAGGGGAACCCCCGCCCGGTTCTCCCGGTCGAATCCTTCCCGGGCCTGCTCGGGGGTCGGATGAGCCTGGATGGACAGGGGCGCCCCGGCTGCGAGCACCTTCATCAGAAACGGCAGGTGACGCTTCCCCTGACCGAGTGCACGATCAGGTTCAGCCGTGATCCAGTCGGCCAGCGTGTCTGCACCATCGACAATCGCCGGGTTCACAATCACGCTCGGCGAGGCCGGATGCGCGCCCAACCACAGCTCAGCCTCCGGCTTTCCGGAGGGGGTGCGACCGAGAAGTGACGCGATGGCCGTCGTCGAACCCCAGGCGTAGTCGCGCGGGACATTGGTGATGGCTAGGAACATGTTTCCCAAACTAGCAAGGCGCTCATCTCCTCGCGGCCCGTGACCCATTACTGTGAGCAAGCCATGACTGACCTATCTGAGCGAACCTCGCTCGCCGATCGCGCGGGTGCGCCCGAGATCGCGTCGGCAACCCCGCCGCATCTGTCCCTCCGCACGAGGCTCTGGGCGGGCCGTCTCGGCCGCGAGATCGGGCTCGCTCTTTCGAGCGGTGTGATCAGCGTGATCGTGGCCATTGCGGCACTTCGGATCACGCCGACGATCCTCGGGCAGCGGTGGCAGGTCGGAACTGACGACACGATCCTGCACTACCTGCTCTTCACGAGCGCCACCCAGCAGTTCTCCTACGCCGACAACCACGACCTCGGCTTCCCCCACGGGCTGAACGTCTTCTTCAGCGGCCAGGTCGACGTCTCCTCGGCGCTCGTCATGTCCCTCATGGCGCTCGTCATCCACAACGGCGTCCTGATGTTGAACGTCTTCTGGCTTCTCGGCTTCGTCGGCACCGGTGTGACCGGATACGCTTTTTTCCGGGCGCTCCGGATCCGGCCGTGGCTCTCGATCCTCTTCGGAGTCCTGTTCAGCCTTGCGCCGTACCACTTCATCCGCGTCGGCTACGGCCATCCCTTCATCGCCAACTATTGGGCGATCGCCCTCGTCGGCATCCTGTGCCTGGTGGCGGCCGGCCCTGCAACCGACCCCTTCGCCGCCTGGGCCGCGCGCGCGACGACGCCGAAGCGTGTTCTGGTTCGAAGGATCCTGCCTTCCGCACTTCTCGGGCTCCTGGTCGCCACGACCGGCGGCTACTACTTCGTCTTCGGGGTGATCGTCGTCGGCGGCGTGTGGGCGTTCACGGCCCTAAGAACCCTGGTGCGGCGCGATTCGTGGCGCTCGTTCCTGGCTCCGACGGCGGCGTTCGTGCCTCTGGCGTTCTTCGTCCTCGTCGAACTGTTCCTGCTCGGGCGAGGGTACGGCGAGAGGTTCGCACCGTACTTTGCGTCGCGCCTCCCCGGCGAGTCCGAGCTGTACGCGGGCAAGCTTCTCAGCCTCCTCGCCCCGTGGCAGGGCTCCCTGCTCCCGGTGCTCGGGCAGGCCGGACGGAGCTATGCCAACCTCAGTCCGATCGTCCGGACGAGCGAAGCGCCGGGAACGCCGTTCATCGCCTCAGTCGGTCTCATCCTGCTGGCAACGGCTCTCATTACGACGCTTGTCGCGGGGCACGGGGCCCCCACGGGTGAAAGCGGCCTCCGCGCCACCTGGTTCGGCCGCGTCGTCGACGATGCCCGGGTCAGGATGCTCGTGGTCGCCCTGGTCTGGACCTTCCTCTTCTACATCGTGTCCGGATTCGGGATCGTGGTGGCCGTGGTCATCGGGCCCGAGATCCGCGCCTGGTCCCGACTCAGCATCGTGCTGATTCTGCTGGGGCTGGCGTTCGTCGCGATCCTGGTCGAGTCGATGACAGCACGCTCGGGCTTGCGCTTCGTCGTCGTCGGTCTGATCGTGGTCGTCGCCTTCGTCGACCAGATCGCCGGGGTGCATCGCGTGACCGAGCTCAATCCGACGTCCGACGCCTCCCTTTCCTCGTTCGTGTCGCGCGCCGATCGGCTGCTTCCCGACGGGTGCGGTGTGGCCCAGCTGCCGGTCAAAGCGTTCCCCGATTCTGGCGCCATCGGCCTGATGGGGGATTACGACGAGGCGCTGCCCTATCTCCGTACGAAGTCGGGTGATCTGCGCTGGAGCTACGGTTCGATCCCCGGTACCAAGGGTTGGGAAGTCTGGCAGCACGCCACGACACCCGAAGGGTTCGCCCATGCCGTCGCGTCGACGCACGCCTGTGCCATCGAAGTCGACCGCCGCGCCTACATCCCGGACCGGCACGGTTGGGTGGCGTCGGTCGTGGAATCGATCGGAACCGACATTCCGACGCTCCAATCCCCCGACAAGCGATACCTCCTGTTCCTCGTGCCCGATCGGTCCTGAGCGCAGGTTTCCTAGGCCGGTGGTCGTCTACTCTAGGCAACGTGTCCGTCGCCCGAACCCTCGCCGCCCGTGTGAGCTCGACGATCCGCCCCGAGACGGAGTCGACCGTGTTCGCCACGATCGTCTTCCTCGTGCTCTTCGGGGGCGACGCGCTCCGCAACTCGATCAACTGGGCAGGCTGGGCGGTCATCTGCGCCGCACTCGTCGCCTGGTCGATCGTCAAGTACGTGAAGCATCCGCTCA
>JAODMX010000291.1 GCA_025464735.1 Frondihabitans sp.
GGATCATGATGATCGTGACCACCAGGAACAGGATCACGTTGCCAGCCGTCGAGAGTCCGAAGAAGCCTGCCTGGTACTGCTTGTAGATGACCGACGCGATCACGTCGCTGGAGAAGCCGGGGCCGCCCTGCGTCATCGCATAGATCAGGTCGAACGATCTCAGGCCGCCAATCAGCGACAGGATGATGACGGTACCCATCGCAGGGCGGGCGAGAGGCAGCGTGATCTTTCGGAAGATGGCCCACGATCCGGCCCCGTCGACCCGAGCGGCCTCGAAGTACTCCGAGGGCACCGCCACGATTCCGGCGATGAAGATCAGCGTCGCTATTCCGACGCCCTTCCAGACGTCGACCGCAGCGACCGTGAGCAGGGCGATACTCGGATCCGTGAGCCAGCCCGGCCCTGTGATGCCGAAGACGTTGTGCAGCACACCGTTGATGAGGCCGTGGAAGGGGTCGAGCAGGGCCTTGAAGGTCAGCCCGACCCCGATCGTGGACACGAGCACCGGGAAGAAGACGACGGCGCGGAGGTACCCGCGGCCCAGCACCGGCGATGTGAGGAGCACCGCCAGTGCCAGGCCGATCACGACTTTGGCAGCGGAGGTGACGAACCCGTAGATGAAGGTGTTGATGAAACCGGTCGTCAACTGCGGATCCTGGAAGAACTCGATGAAGTTGCCCCACCCGATGAACGTGTTCGAGAACAGCGACCAGCGGGTGAACGCGAAGTAGAACGACGCGAAGGTGGGCACCGCGAAGAACACGGCGAACAGGGCCCCGGCCGGGATGTAGAACCAGCTCGGGTAGACCGACTTCATCCGTCGCCGTCGAGCACCCTCGGGGGTTTTCTGAGACTTGACGTCATCTGGAACGAGCGCTGCGGTAGTCGTGGTCATCGAATCACCAGCCCGGGAGGCCGAGCTGCTGAGCCTGCTTCTTGACGTCCTGGTCGTAGAGGGCGGCGCCCTGCTTGGCCGTCGAGATGCCGGATCCGACCTGCACCGTGATCGCCGGCAGGTTCGGTCCCTTGACCGGCGACAGGAATTCCAGCGCAGAGGAGGTCTTGCCCTCGTCGAAGTACTTCTGCTCGTCTTGAACGGCTGCGGGAATCGAGCCGGTCAGCTTGCACGCACTGTTGACGAATGGCCCGGTGGGAGTACCGGTCGAGAGCTGAAGTGCGCAACCTTCCTTGCTCGACGACACGAATGCGACGAACTTCTTCGCCGCGGCGAGCTTGGCGCCCGTGGTCGTCTTCGGGATGTAGAAAGCGTTCGGCTGCCAGATCGTCGCCTGGGTGTCGGACGCCTTGTCGGCCGGCAAGGCGAAGAATCCGATGTCGTTCAGCTCGCTCGGCTGGTTCTGGGCGACGGTTGCAAGGGAGGCGGTGAGCATCGGGTACTGGGCGGCGTTGCCGTCGGCCAGCAGCTTCATGCCCTGGATGTTCGTGACGGAGGCGAAGTCCTTGTTGAACAGCCCAGCGTCTTTCGCGTCCTGCTGGTGCTGGAAGCCGGCCAGGGCTGGCTGGTTCGCGTATTTCTCCTTGTTCTTCGTGTACTTCGTCGCCCAGCTGGGGTCGACCTTGGCGACGTTGGCGAAGTCGCCGAGCACGAACAGCTGTGCGGTCCAGTCGTCGCCGTACGTCTGCAGCACCGGCGTGACGCTGGGGAGCTCCGTCTTGATCTTCTCGCTGTTCGACATGAACTCTGCCCACGAGGTGGGGACCTTGAGGCCCAGCTTCGCGTACACCTTCTTGTTGTAGAGAACGCCCCCCGCGAATGAAGTGCCGACCGGGGCGCCGTACAGCCCCTTCGAGGTCGAGACGACCTGCTTGAAGTCCTTCGTCAGACCCTTGACCCACGGCTGGTCCGCCAGGTTGACGAGCTGCTGATCGGGCTGAAGCGCCTGGAGCAGGGATCCATCGTTGTAATAGAAGACGTCGTCCATCTCGCCGGTCGACAGCTTGGTCTTCATCAGGTTGTCACCCTGCGTGCCGGCGGGCTGGGTGTCCAGCGTGACCGTGATCTTCGGGTTCGCTTTCTCGAACGCGGCGATGTACTTCTTGCCGGTTGCGACCGAGACGGCGTCGTTCTGAGTGAGGAAGGAAATGGTGGCTTTGCCGCCAGAACCTGAGCTGGAATCCGAATTCGAACCTCCGGCCGAGCAGGCGGCCAACGCGCCTGCTACGAGCGTCACGCCGATCGCTGATGCGACCGCCCTGACGAGAAAACGTCGAGACAACATGGATACTCCTTCGTATCTGGCACACTTCGCTGTGGCGCCGGTAGACCAATAATCGCCATACAAATGACGACCGACTAGGACTATGTTGTGATGAAGTATGACGATGTTGCCGAAAATGAACCGTTTCATCCCGATCGTCCCATTTCGAGCGAGATGAGCCTTCCCGTTGCCCCGATCCGGGACAGAATGCCGACGATCGCTCAGTTCGGAATCGCCGTGGAGACGTTCCCCAGCTACGTCAACACGACCCTCGATCTCCACGGTCTCGACGTCGTTCTGCTCACGTTTGTCCTCAGTGGCCACGGCCGCCACGTCATCGGCGATGTCGAATACGAGGTGACAGCCCCCTCCGTCGGCGTCACGCGAACGGGCGAGCAGCACAGCCTCGTCACCGACGACTCCTCGCTCGACGTCGTCAACGTGTACCTCGACACCCGGCATCACCCGCTCCCGCGCCTCTCATCTCCCCTCGACGTCGCCCTCTCGGCCCTGATCCCATTCAGCGCGGGGATCGTCGACCACGAGAAGCCCCTCAAGCAGGTGTCGCTCAGCGACGGCAAGGAGATCCGCACACTGCTCGACCTCCTCCTCGCCGAAACCACGGACCCTCGCGCTGGCACCGGCGACGTGCTTGATTCCCTGCGCCGGCTCCTCGTAACCGCCTGCGCCCGCGCGGTCCTCGACGGCGGCCTGCTCCCCGAGCGCCGCGACCTTACTCCCGTCGACGAAACCATCGAAAACATCCGCGCCTATCTCGATCGCACGTTCGCCGAATCGCACTCTCTGGCGTCGCTCGCAGAGATGGCCCACCTCGAGCGAACCTATTTCTCGCGGACGTTCTCGCAGCGCGTCGGCGTCCCCGTGACCGAGTACGTCGCCCGGCTCCGGATCCGGTACGCCGTCTTTCAGCTACAGAGCACCGACGCAGCGGTCGCCGACATCGCCGCCGCCAGTGGCTTCCGCGACCTGTCGCACTTCGGGCGGACCTTCCGTCGCATCACCGAAACGACACCGCGCGCTCACCGGCGGTGGTATCGGTCGTTGCGCGACGTGTGAGGGGCCCGGTCTCGTGGTGAGATGGTGAAACGAACCGCGCTGTCAGGCAGGCTGTGCTGCAGGGCAGGCGAAGCAAGGGGTGACCGTGGCAGAACCGAACGCTGAGCACTCATCGGTCGCGGAGGCCGCGACCGTGCCTCAAGTGAGCGTGGTGATTCCCGCTCGCAACGCCGTGTCCACCATCGACGACCAGCTGATGGCTCTGAGCCGACAAACGTGGCTCGACCCGCTCGAAGTGATCGTCGTCGACAATGGGTCGTCGGATGGAACTCGAGAGGCCGCCCTGCGTTGGGTGCCGCGACTGACCGGTCTTTCCGTGATCGTCGCCTCCGGTCTGCAGGGCGTGGGCTACGCGCGCAACGAAGGTGTCGCGCACGCGCGAGGCTCCCTTGTTCTCTTTTGCGATGCCGACGATGTCGTCCACGAAGACTGGGTGGCGAAGATGGTGACGGCTCTGGTCGAGGCAGACGTGGTGGGCGGAGCTCTCGACCTCACCGGCCTGAACGACGAGCCGGCGATACTGTGGCAGTCTGTCGCGCCGATGATCTCGCTTCCGGTCGCGATGGAGTTCCTGCCCTATGCCATTGGCGCGAATATGGGATTCCGCACGGAGGTGTACTCGGCCCTCGGTGGTTGTGACGAGGCCTACCTCGGGGCCAGCGAGGACGTCGAACTCTGCTGGCGGGCCCAACTCGCCGGCTACCGGCTCGCCTTCGCCGGTGAGGCCATCGTCGACTACCGGCTCCGAACGACCCTTCGCGGTCTAGCACGCCAGCGATTCGCGGCGGGTCGAACCTTCGCGCAACTCTTCGCCACCTATCACGATCAGGTACCGGCGCGTGGTTGGTGGCGCGTCGAGTTCTGGCGGTGGCGGCATCTCGCGGCGACCGCGCCGCAGCTTCTGCGGCGCGCGGATGCAGGTAGGTGGCTTTATGACGCCGGGTGGCACGCGGGGCGGCTGTTCGGGTCGTTTCAGCAGAGGTTGCTCTGCCCGTAGCTTTCTCTTCCCGGAGCCGACTCGGGTGGCATTCGTCGGAGGGGTCTGCCCGGATTTCGGTCGAGCCGAACACGTCAGAGCTCCGCCTCCAGGATTCGAACCTAGACCTAACAGCTCCAAAGGCTGTCGTGCTGCCATTACACCAAGGCGGACCGCGTTTTCACGCGCCTACTAGTGTGCCAGATCGAGCAGGCCTCTCTCTGCGACAGGTGACGGATGAGAGGTGCCAGCAGCGGCCGTCGCGACATAATGAGTGGATGCCCGAGCCGGAAGCACAGGACGAAGTCGACCGCATCGTCGACGCCTGGAACCGCGAGCGACCCGATCTCGACTTCACGCCGCTCCACGTGCTCTCGCGGGTCGGGCGCCTGTCGAAGCACCTCGACCGGGCCCGGCGTGCTGCGTTCCTGGCGAGCGACCTCGAGTCGTGGGAGTTCGACGTGCTCTCCGCCCTTCGACGTGCCGGCAAGCCGTACCAGCTGAGCCCGAAGTCACTTCTGCAGCAGACACTCGTCTCGAGCGGCACCATGACGAACCGCATCGACCGGCTCGTGCAGCGCGGGCTCGTCGAGAGGCGGACGGATCCAAAAGACGGGCGCGGGATCCTGGTCACCATGACCGGGCGCGGAGCGGACGCCGTCGACGCGGCCATCTCGAACCTGATCGAGGCGGAATCCGACCTGCTGGGCGACCTCTCCCTGCCGGAGCGCGAGACCCTCACGGCGCTGCTGCGATCGCTGTCGCTGACGCTCGGCGACTGAGCGCGACCGGCTGATGCGCGGCTCGCTCGCCGCGCCCGGCCGACGCGCCGCGCTCACCGACGCTCGCCGCCAGCTGCTCCGCCCGAAAGTCGGACTGCGCACCAACGCGGGGCGTGGTGCCCAGTCCGATCCGTGGGCGTTGGCGGCCGACCGCGGGGCGGCGCGCCGACTAGCCCTCGAGCTTCTCGCTGACGACGAGCCAGGCC
>JAODMX010000296.1 GCA_025464735.1 Frondihabitans sp.
TCCGAGGCCGACATCCCACGGTTCGGCGATGAGCTTCACGCCGCGCAGGGCCTCGTCATCGCGGATCTCTGTGAGCAGTGTGTCGGCAGGATCGAACACCGCGTCTTCGCCTCGCCCCAGTGTTGCCGCCAGGTCGAAGCGGAAGCCATCGATCTGAAGGTCGTTCGCCCAGTACCGCAAGGAGTCGAGCACGAGACGCCGCGCCGCCGGGAGGCTGGTGTCGAACGTGTTGCCGCAACCGGTGACGTCGATCGGAGCGCCGTTGCTGTCGTGCCGGTAGTAGGCGCCGTCGAGCCCGCGAAAGCTCGTCACCGGGCCGCCGTCGCCCTCCTCGGAGGTGTGGTTGAACACCACGTCGAGGTAGACCTCGATGCCGGCCGCGTGAAGGAGTCGCACCATCCCTTTGAACTCGCGCAGGATCGCCGACGGGCCGGCCATTTGCGCATCGCGCGACGCGTAACCCGCGTGCGGTGCGAAGTACGACAGCGTGTTGTAGCCCCAGTAATTCTCGAATCCCTGAGCGACGAGCCGTTCTTCGTCGACGTGCTGGTGCACGGGAAGCAGTTGCACAGCCGTCACACCGAGCTCTCGGAGGTAGGCGATCGTGCTCTCGTGGGCGAGACCAGCGTAGGTGCCGCGCAGGTCTTCCGGGACGGTGGGGGACAGCCGGGTGAGGCCGCGCACGTGCGCCTCGTAGACAACGGTGTGGTCGAGCCCTGTCGCCGGTTTGCTCACGCCTCCCCAGTCGAAGGCTTCATCGACCACGACACCACGCCACTCGCCTCGGCCGGTGCGGCCGAGACCGCGTGCGTAGGGATCAAGCAGGTTCACGCCCGGGTCGAACGGCGTACGGACCAGCTCGGGGCTGGTCTGCGGCCCGTCGGCGCGCAGCCAGTATCGGCGCCCGGAGGTGAGGCGAGGGTCGGAGCCCGACCAGATCCCGTGTGCGTCACGCGTCAAGGGCACGACTCGTTCGCTGGGTGCGTCGTCGATCACCAGGTCGATGCTGGTCGCGGCACCGGACCAGACCCGCACGGTCGGGCCTTCCGGGCCGGCATGCAACCCGAGCTCGCGCAGCGGGTCGATGACGGCGGGGTCGTCACGGATGAGCTCGACGTCAGACACGCGTTCTAGAGTAATGAACGCCAGGTGTCCACTGAGACACGGGACATTTCGCAGAGATGAAGTTCGCGCCGACGAGAGGAGCACGCCATGGCGGTGTACCTCGACCACGCCGCGACGACTCCCATGCTCCCCGAGGCCATCGACGCCTACACGGCTGCGCTCAGTGCCACAGGCAATCCATCCTCAATCCACAGCGCCGGCCAGAACGCCAAGCGCGTGCTCGAGGAGGCCCGCGAACAGGTCGCCGCCTCTCTCGGCTGCGAGCCGATCGAGGTCGTGTTCACCTCCGGAGGAACGGAGGCGGTCAATCTGGGGGTCAAGGGTCTGTGGTGGGCGAGGCAGGCCGACCGGGCGCGCCCACGGATCCTTGTCCCGGGCGGGGAGCACCACGCCACCGTCGACACCGTGGAATGGCTCGAGCGGTACGAGGGTGCCGTGGTCGAGTGGATTCCCCTCGACTCGCTCGGGCGCCTCAGCCTGCCTGCGCTCGCGGCCAGCCTCGATGCCCACGACGACATCGCCCTCGTGACGCTGCTGTGGGCTAACAACGAGGTCGGGACCCTCCAGCCGGTCGACGAGGTCGTCGCGCTGGCTTCCGCCCACGGCGTACCGGTGCACTCCGATGCGGTCGCGGCCTACGGCCAAGTGCCCATCGACTTCCGGTCGTCGGGCCTGGCCGCGCTCAGCGTCTCGGCGCACAAGATCGGAGGCCCGATCGGGATCGGCGCGCTCGTTCTGTCGCGAGCCACGACCGTGGTGCCTCTCATTCACGGCGGCGGGCAGCAGCGTCAGGTGCGATCAGGAACACAGGATGCCCCTGCCGCGGTTGCCTTCGCGGTCGCGGCGAACCATGAGCACACCGACTACACCGCCCTCAGGGACCGCGTCATCGCGGGGGTTCGCGAGGCCGTGCCATCAGCGGTTCTGCGCGGCGACCCCGTCTCTCGTCTTCCCGGCAATGCGCACTTCACCTTTCCCGGCTGCGAGGGTGACTCATTGCTCTTCCTGCTTGATGCCGCCGGAGTGAGCGTGTCGACGGGGTCGGCCTGCCAGGCGGGAATCCCCGAGGCGTCGCATGTGCTCCTCGCGATGGGCCTCTCCGACGAAGAGGCCCGCGGCGCCCTCCGCATCACCGTCGGGCACACCACCACGCCTGCCGACGTCGACGCCTTCCTCGCTGCGCTCCCGGACGCAGTGGCGCGGGCCACGCGTGCCGGCTACGCCGACAGGGCCCCTGTCCTCGGCCGGTAGGCTTGGGGACCATGATCGAGCTCGACTTCTCCGAGAAGATCGCCGCTCTGCGGTCGACCTTCGCCGACATCAGCGCCGTGATCGGTGTCGACCGCCTCGAGAGGGAGATCGCGGCGCTCGAGGTCGAGGCATCCGATCCCGACATTTGGAACGATGCCGAGAACGCCCAGCGCGTCACCAGCGACCTGAGCCACCGGAAGTCCGAGCTCGAGAAGATCCAGACGACCGGGCAGCGCCTCGACGACCTCGAGGTTCTCGTCGAGATGGCCAACGAGGGCGACGACCAGGAGTCGGCCGACGAGGCCGCGGCCGAGTTGAAGAGCATCCAGTCGATGATGGACACCCTCGAGATTCAGACGCTGCTCGACGGCGAGTACGACCCGCGCCCCGCTGTCATCACGATCCGCTCGGGTGCGGGTGGTGTGGACGCCGCCGACTTCGCCGAGATGCTGCTGCGGATGTACCTTCGGTTCGCCGAGCAGCACGGGTACAAGACCACCGTGATGGACACCAGCTACGCCGAGGAAGCCGGCATCAAGTCGGCGACCTTCGAGGTCGACGCCCCCTACGCCTTCGGAACCCTGAGTGTCGAAGCCGGTACCCACCGTCTCGTGCGTATGTCGCCGTTCGGCGCGGCGGGCAAGCGCCAGACCAGCTTCGCGGCCGTCGAGGTTATTCCGCTGATGGAAGAGACCGAGTCGATCGACATCCCCGAGAACGACATCCGCGTCGACGTCTTCCGTTCCTCGGGCCCCGGCGGCCAGTCGGTCAACACGACCGACTCCGCCGTCCGCATCACTCACCTGCCGACCGGCACGGTCGTGTCGATGCAGAATGAGAAGAGCCAGATCCAGAACCGAGCCGCCGCGATGCGGGTTCTGCAGTCCCGGCTCCTGCTCCTGCAGAAAGAGGCGGAGAACGCCAAGAAGAAAGAGCTCGCGGGCAACATCACGGCGAGCTGGGGCGATCAGATCCGCAGCTATGTGCTCGCGCCGTATCAGATGGTGAAAGACCTGCGAAGCGAGTACGAGGTCAACAACCCCTCGAACGTCTTCGACGGCGACCTCGACGGTTTCATCTCGGCCGGTATCCGCTGGCGCAAGCGCGCCGAAGACGAGTAGGCGCTCTTCGGGATCCTGGAGCGTCCGTTCACCGGGCACCCAGCGGCTTCACGGGGTCGGCAGCGTGTCGTTTCTCGGGGGCGCGCCTCCTCTCGATCCGGCCATTTCGTGCCTAGTCTTGCCCCGTCATGATTCGCTTCGATGAGGTCTCCAAGTTCTATGCCGGCAACCCACGACCGGCTCTCAACGGGATCACCCTTGAAATCCTCAAGGGTGAGTTCGTCTTCCTTGTCGGCGCCTCCGGCTCTGGCAAGTCGAGCTTCCTGCGCCTCGTGCTGAAAGAGGAGAAGCCCTCGAAGGGCCAGATCCATGTGCTCGGGCAGAAGCTCGGCACTCTTTCGAGCCGCAAGGTCCCCTACTTCCGCCGAAACCTCGGTGTCGTCTTCCAGGATTTCCGGCTGCTGCCGCAGAAGTCGGTCTTCGACAACGTCGCCTTCACCCTGCAGGTCATCGGCAAGAGCCGTGGCTACATTCAGGAGGCGGTGCCCGACGTGTTGAAGATGGTCGGTCTCGCCGGCAAGGCGCAACGTCTGCCTCATGAGCTCTCGGGTGGCGAGCAGCAGCGCGTCGCAATCGCCCGCGCCATCGTGAACCGCCCCGCCATCCTCCTGGCCGACGAGCCGACCGGTAACCTCGACCCGTCGACGAGCGCGGGCATCATGACTCTGCTCGATCGAATCAACGCCTCGGGCACAACGGTTCTGATGGCGACGCACGACGCTGGCATCGTCGACCAGATGCAGCGCCGCGTGATCGAACTCTCGGGTGGCACGATCGTCCGTGACGAGCGTTCCGGTGGCTACCAAACGCAAGCCGTGCCGATTCAACAGGTGGCCACCGAGGCGGCCCAGCCGGGCACTTCCGGCGTGCCGATCCAGGCGGTGCCCGAGCCCGTGCTCGACCCGCGCTCGGTCGAGAAACAGTCCGTCCCGAGCTGGGGAGCCGACAAATGAGGCTGGGGCTTGTCTTCGGCGAGGTCGGATCCGGCCTTCGTCGGAATCTCTCGATGGTGATCTCCGTCGTCCTTGTCACCTTCATCTCGCTGACGTTCGTCGGCGTGGCGGTGCTCATGCAGATGCAGATCAACCAGATGAAGGGTTATTGGTACGACAAGGCCCAGGTTGCGATCTACCTCTGCACCGACACCGACACGACGGGCAACTGCGACGGAGCCAAGGCGACGACCGACCAGAAAGCCCAGGTCGAATCCCAGCTCAAGTCGACGACGCTTGCGCCGTACATCAAGAAGTCGTACTTCGAGACCCAGGACCAGGCGTTCGCACGGTTCAAGAAGCAGTTCGCGAACAGCCCGGCGACGGAGTTCGTCCAGCCCTCGTATCTCAACGAGACCTTCTGGGTGAACCTGAAGAACCCGTCGCAGTCCGATGTGCTCATCGAGAGCCTGTCCAATCAGTCGGGTGTTCAGAGTGTTGTCGACCAGCGCGGCTACCTCGAACCGATCTTCGCCGTCCTCAACGCGGCCAGTTACACCGCGATCGGCATCGCCGTGCTCATGCTGATCGCCGCGGTACTCCTGATCGCCACAACGATTCGTCTCTCGGCATTCAGTCGACGCCGTGAACTCGGCATCATGCGACTCGTCGGTGCATCGAACCGCTTCATACAAACGCCGTTCATCCTCGAGGGGGTGATCGCAGCGCTCGTGGGATCGGTTCTGGCCGGGGGAGCCATCGTCCTCATCGTCAAGTTCTTCGTGCGCGGGTACCTGGCCGTGTCGTTCGCGAGCACCCCGTTCGTCGGGCTCGGCGACACCGCGTTCGTCGTGCCGCTCCTCATCGTGATCGGGGCCGTGTTGGCCGCACTGTCGGCCAACGTCGCGATCCGGCGCTACCTCAAGGTCTGACAGTTCTTCAGCACTCGGCTCCGACCTTGCCGTCGGGGCCGAGTGCTGCTCGCGCATGCGGGAGCGTGCGCAACATGAAGGAGATCCGCGCCCGCCAGTGTCTCTCGCGCGGGGTGTACGTCCCGTGGGGCGCGGATCTCCTTCATTTTGCAGGGCCTCCTCGCCGTCGACCGGCAGTGCAGGCAGCGGCGCCGTCGAGCTGTACACTTGAAGGCTGCCTAGAAACGAGCGAGGGTTGATCATGCCGAAAGAAGTGTCTGCGAGAGATCGCGGCGAGAAAGTCGTCGCGACGAATCGTCGTGCCCGCTTCGACTACCTCATCGACGACACCTACGAGGCCGGTATCGTTCTGACCGGCACCGAGGTCAAGGCCCTCCGGCAGGGGCGCGCGTCGCTCGTCGACGGGTACGCGTTCGTCGACGCTGGCGAGATCTGGCTTGATGCGGTGCACATTCCCGAGTACACCGAGGGCACCTGGAACAACCACTCCCCGCGGCGCAAGCGCAAGCTCCTGTTGCACAAGGAGCAGATCATCAAGATCAGCCACAAGACGAAAGAGGGCGGTTTCACGCTCGTTCCGATGCGCATCTATTTCTCCGACGGGCGCGCCAAGGTCGAACTCGCGGTGGCCAAGGGTAAGAAGGAGTACGACAAGCGGCAGACGCTGCGCGAGCGCACCGACCGCCGCGAGGCCGACCGGGCGATGTCGGCCAGGAGAAACCTGGGCGACTGACGGGCGCAGTGGCCAGGCGCAACCGGGGCGACTAGCCAGCCATGCAGATCCTGGGCTAGAATTGAGGGCTGCGGTTCACCGCAGCAGGCAACGTAACAACTCCACAGTGCATGACAGAGGCCTCTTCGAGGGGATGATCGGTTTCGACATCGCCTGTTTGCGAACGAGAAGCGGGCCGAGGATCCAGGGTTATCTCGTAAACGATCTCTGGAAAACAATAAGTGCCAATAAATCACGCACTGACTTCGCTCTCGCTGCGTAAGCAGTAGAGCCACATAAGTCCGTCAGACCGGTGACTGCTCTCTAACCGGATCCTGGCGTCAGCTAGAGGGCTTGCTGTGCAGTTGTGCCGAAGGGCTGCACGGGACTTCCACTTCGACTGGGCTCGTCGACCTAGAAGCCAGTAGCAAAGGTCGGGGCCGAGTAGAACGCCTTATCTGGCTACGCCCGTAGAATGCGTACAATTTCAGCGATGGACGGGGGTTCAATTCCCCCCATCTCCACCATCGGCCTCTGTCGTGCACTGTGTCGTTCGTTCACTGTGTCGTTTCGGCACCGCATTTACTGCAGCCACTGCACGTTCAGTGATATTTCGGAGGGTTGCCTGTCACCCTCGAAGAATGATCCTCGATCCCTCGACTCTCCTGGCCGATCTCGGGCCCTGGGCGCTAGCAGGCCTTTCCCTCATCATCTTCATTGAGTCGGGGGTTCTCTTCCCGTTCCTTCCCGGCGACTCCCTGTTGGTGACGGCGGGCCTGCTGCACCCGCAGCTCGGCTTGTCCGTTCCCGTTATCGCGGCGTGCGCGTTCGCCGCCGCGGCTCTCGGCGACAGCGCCGGTTATTTCCTGGGTCATCGCTTCGGGAGGCGGCTGTTCAAGCCCGACGCTCGGATCCTCAAGACCACGTATCTGCACCAGGCGGAGGCCTTCTTCGACAAGCACGGTGGTGCCGCGCTGATCCTGGGGCGCTTCGTTCCGATCGTCCGCACCTACGTGCCGCTCGCTGCCGGCGCCAGTCGCTACCGCTACCCGAGGTTCCTCCTGTTCAACCTCATCGGCGCCGCGGTGTGGGCCGGGGGTCTCACGATCGTCGGTTCGCTCCTGAGCGGGTTCCCGTTGGTCACCGAAAACATCGACGTGCTTGCCGTTCTGCTGGTTGTCATCTCGGTGCTGCCAATCGTGATCCACGGGCTGATCAAGCGTCGTTCGGCGGCTCGGATCCGCGCCTCGGTGGAGTGAATCCGCGTCGCCCGTGATCGACGGTGCGCCCTGAGGCGGCGGGAAGGTATACCCTCTGGGGGTATCCGGCTCCGTCGGTGATAGGGAGAGTGATCGGTGTTCGTACTCGAGGAGGTCGGTCGTGCGCTGAGTGCCGCCGGGTCGATGGGCTGGGAGATCCTCTGGCCTCTCGTCCTCGGCTTCACGCTGTCCGGGATCATCCAGGCGGTCGTCCGCACCGAGCGCATCACACGCCTTCTCGCCGACGACTCGCCGCGAGCCCTCGGAGTCGCCACAGGGCTCGGTGCCCTGTCGTCGTCCTGCTCGTATGCCGCGGTCGCCCTGGCCAGGGCGCTCTTCCGAAAGGGCGCGTCGTTGTCGGCCGCGATGGCGTTCGAAGTCGCGTCCACGAATCTCGTGGTCGAGCTGGGGCTGATCCTCGCCTTCGTCCTCGGCTGGCAGTTCACGCTCGCCGAATTCGTCGGTGGCCCGATCATGATCCTGATCGTCGCGCTGGGTTTCCGACTTTTCCTGCGCGGCCGGATCGAGGTCGCGGCCCGGGAGCAGGCCGAGAAGGGCATTGCCGGATCCATGGAGGGCCACGCCGCCATGGACATGTCGGTGTCCGGCGAAGGCAGCTTCGTAGCGCGCCTGTTCTCGCGCCGCGGTCTGACCAGCGTCGCTCAGTACTTCGTGATGGACTGGGCGTCGGTGCTGCGCGACATCGTGATCGGCCTGCTCATCGCCGGCGCATTCGACGCGTGGGTGCCGAAAGCGTGGCTGCAGGCCGTCTTTGTCACTCAGGATCCTGCGGTGTCGTATCTGATCGGACCTCTCGTCGGCCCGCTGCTCGCGATGGTCAGCTTCGTCTGCTCCGTCGGCAACGTGCCCCTGGCGGCGGTGCTCTGGAACGGCGGCATCAGTTTCGGCGGTGTGATCAGTTTCGTCTTCGCCGACCTCATCATCATTCCGATCATCCTGATTTACCGGCGGTACTACGGCGGCCGGGCGGCGCTCCGGATCACCCTGGTCTTCTACGCCGCGATGGTCGTCGCCGGGTACGTCGTGGAGCTCCTCTTCACGCCACTCGGGCTCGTGCCGACGAACCGCCACGTCACGATCGTCGACGCCTCGATCACGTGGGACTACACCACGTGGCTCAACCTGCTGTTCCTCGTTGTGGCCGCGGTTCTCGTGGTGGTGTTCTTCCGGTCGGGGAGCGGGTCGATGCTCCGCATGATGGGCGGGGCGCCGGAGGAGCACGAGCACATGCACTGACGGCGGTTTGCGGCAGCGACGGTAGTCCGCGGACTACCGTCAGCGCCGCTAAGGCCCGCCGACGGGGGCGACCGCCGCCACGGCGGCACCGTGCAGCGCACTGTTCGTGGCGAGAGCGCTGCCACCCCAGATGCCGTCCGTGCCGTCCATCGACGTGAAGCGACCGCCGGCCTCGGTCACGATCGGGTAGAGCGCCGCCATGTCGTAAGGCTGCAGGTCGAACTCACCCGAGACGTCGACGGCGCCCTCCGCGACGAGCATGTACGACCAGAAGTCGCCGTAGGCGCGGGTGCGCCAGACGCGCTGCGCGAGCGCGAGGAGCTGGTCGACGCGGCCGGCGTCGATCCAGTACTGAAGCCCGTTGTAGCTGAGTGACGCGTCCTCCAGCGTCGCGACGTCGGAGACCCGGAGACGCCCGGTCGTGGAGAACGCGCCACCGCCCGTCGAGGCCCACCAGCGTCGCCCGAGCGCAGGAGCGCTGACCACACCCACCACGGGGACACCATCCACGACGAGGGCGATGAGCGTTGCCCAGATCGGTACCCCGCGCAGGAAGTTCGCCGTGCCGTCGATCGGATCGACGATCCACTGTCGGGTCGCTTCGCCCGAAACGCCCGACTCTTCACCGTAAAAGGAGTCGGTGGGGCGTTCCGAGGCGAGGGCGTCGCGGATCCCCTGCTCGACGGCCTTGTCGGCGTCGGTGACGTGCGTGTTGTCCGCCTTGAGCGAGACATCGAGATCGGCGGCCTGGAAGCGCTCGCGAGAGATGACATCGGCAGCGTCGGCAAGGCGGAGGGCGAGCTGGAGGTCTTTGGCGTAGTCGGTCACGTGACGAGCGTACCGACCCTCGAGGTCAGCCCTTGCTGACGAGCAGCGCCTGGAGCGACTCGAGACGCTCGCGCCCGACGTCGCCGAGCTCGCCGTCTTCGACGCGGTCGACAATCTCCCAGTCGTGGGCCTCGGCGAGCGGGATGCCGCCGGGCGGCTCGAAGGAGTCGGGGACGAGTGCGTGCTCGGCGAAGGAGCGAAGGATGTTCTCGGGATTCACATGCCCGAGTCCGAACGAGCGCACGCCCGGTGTGTCGATGATCCAACCCCCCGACGGCACCTTGAAGGACACCGTCGACGACGACGTGTGGCGTCCGCGACCGGTCACCGTGTTGACGACGCCGACCGCGCGCTGGGAGCCGGTGAGCGCGTTGACAAGGGTCGATTTGCCGACGCCCGAGTGTCCGACCGTGACGGTGACGTGACCGTCCAGGATTTTGCGCAACTCGTGCAGTTCGGGCGATTCAGCACCGCCGTCGAGCGTGAAAGCCTCCGATGTGGAAGTCAGGATCCGGAGATCGAGACAGGCGAAGTGGGCGGCGAACGGCGCCGGGTCGGCCAGGTCGGTCTTGGTGATGCAGAGGATCGGCTCGACCCCGGCGTCGAAGGCGGCCACCATGTACCGGTCGACCAGGCGAGGGCGCGGCTCCGGATCGGCCGCGGCGACGACGATGAGCATCTGGTCGGCGTTGGCGACGATCACGCGCTCGACGGCATCGCTGTCGTCGGCGCTGCGGCGAAGAAGCGTGGTGCGCTCCTGGACGCGGACGATGCGGGCGAGGGATCCCTCGGAGCCCGAGGTGTCGCCCACGACGTCGACCCGATCACCGGTCACGACGGATTTCTTGCCGAGCTCGCGTGCGCGCGCCGTCGTGATCTCGCGTTCGTCGGGTGTGCCCGCGTCGAGCAGGACTCCGTAGCGACCGCGGTCGACGGTCCAGACGACGCCCTCGACGGCTTGCGCGTAGGCGGGTCGCTGCTTCGTGCGGGGGCGATTGCCCTTGGGGTTCGGCCGCACTCGCGCCGAACTCTCGTCGTACTCCCCGTACTCACCGTCTTCGTCGTCAGGAGTGTCGCTCGTGACGTCGTCCCACCAGCTCATTCAGGGCCCCGGGCTCAGAGGAACCCGAGGAGGGAGGTGTCGGCCGGGCTCTCGTGCACTCTCCGGCCCAGGAGGTCGTCCCACAGCTTCACGAACTCGGGCAGGGTCTTCGACACCACGCGGACGTCGTCGAGCTCGACGTCGGGCACCGCGAGCCCGATGAGTGCGGCGGCGTGCGCCATCCGATGGTCTCCGTAGGTGCGCCATTGGCCGGCGTGCAGGGGCGAGGGTTCGATGTGGAGCCCGTCGTCGAGCTCGGTCACCCGCCCGCCGAGCCCGTTGAGCTCGGTGGCCAGGGCGTTGAGCCGATCCGTCTCGTGCCCACGGAGATGACCGATGCCGGTGATGGTGCTGGGACCCGAGGCGAGAGCCGCGAGAGCGACGAGGGCCGGGGCCAGCTCGCCACCGCGGGAGAGATCGAGCTCGAGCCCCGGGAGGGAGCTACCCGAGATCATGCCATCGCCGCCGTCGATGCGGAGTGAATCTCCGTCGTGCGTGATCACGGCACCCCAGAGCGGGAGAAGTTCTTCGAGGTCGGCGCCGACCTGGGTCGTCTCGGTCGGCCAGTGGCGGATCGTCACGGTGCCCCCGGCGACCAGGGCCGACGCGAGGAATGGCGCCGCGTTCGACAGATCGGGTTCGATCGTGACGTCACGGCCCTGGATCGTCTGGGGCGGCACGATCCAGACGCCCGGCTCGGGTGACTCCACGGTGACGCCGCGCTCGGCGAGGGCGTCGATCGTCATTTCGATGTGCGGCATGCTGGGGAGCTTCTCGCCGGTGTGGCGCAGGGTCAGACCCGTTGTGAACCGCGGCGCCGAGAGGAGGAGCCCCGAGACGAACTGGCTCGAGGCCGAGGCGTCGATGGCAATCTCGCCGCCCTCGATTTCGCCGGTGCCGTAGAGGCTGAACGGAAGGGCACCGCGCCCGTCGTCACTCACGTCGACCCCCAGTGCTCGGAGCGACTCGATCGTCGTGCGCATCGGCCGTCGGCGCGCGTTGACGTCGCCGTCGAACGCGACCGGACCCGAAGCCAAGGCGGCGACGGGGGGCAGGAAGCGCATAACCGTGCCGGCGAGACCGCAGTCGATCGACGTGCCACCCGTCAGCGGGCCGGGGCTGATCCGGAGGTCGGGGCCGAAAGGCTCGTCATTCGGGATCTCGTCGATGGTCGTGCCGAGAGCGCGGAGCGCCTGGATCATCAGTGCCGTGTCGCGCGAGTGCAAAGGGAGGTGCAGGGTCGACGGAGTCGCGGCGAGGGCGGATAGGACCAGCTCCCGATTGGTGAGCGACTTCGAACCGGGCAGAGACAGCGTGGCGTGGACCGGGCCTGCGGCTCGTGGCGCAACCCAGAAGCCCTCGTCGACCTCTGGCGTATGGCCGTCTTCGTAGGGGCTGAACTCGGGACCGGAATACCTGAATACCTGCATCGGTTGTCAAGGGTAATGCAAGCGACCGAAGGAGCACCCGTGGCAGTTTCCACAGCCCCCGCGCTCGTCAGCATGGCCGAACTAGAATTGGCCCTGATGAGCACCTCTGATGGCGAGATCGCCCCTGTCAACACCGAAGCTGTCGAGACCGAAGTCGGTCAGACCGAAGCTGCGCGCGATGTGCGCGCCCTCTTTGAAGAACAGGCGCTTCCGTTCATGGATCAGCTCTACGCAGCCGGCATGCGGATGACCCGTAATCCGGCCGACGCCGCCGATCTCGTCCAAGAGACCTACGTCAAGGCGTTCGCCGCGTTCTCGCAGTTCACCCAGGGCACGAATCTGAAGGCCTGGTTGTACCGGATCCTGACCAACACTTTCATCAACACCTACCGCAAGAAGCAGCGTGACCCCTACCAGGGCACCATCGACGAGCTCGAAGACTGGCAGATGGGCGGGGCCACGTCGGCCACGCTGACAACGACCTCGCGTTCCGCCGAGGCTGAGGCCATCGACCACCTTCCCGACAGCGCCGTCAAAGACGCTCTGCAGAAGGTTCCCGAAGACTTCCGTCTCGCGGTCTACCTGGCCGACGTCGAGGGGTTCTCCTACCAGGAGATCGCAGACATCATGAAGACGCCGGTCGGCACGGTCATGAGCCGACTGCACCGGGGTCGCCGACTTCTCCGCGAACTCCTGACCGACTATGCCCGCGATCGTGGCATTCCGGTGCCGGTCACCACAACGAAGGGCAGTAAGAAATGACTGACTGCGGCTGCGACAAAGCCAAGGCGGAGCTCGAAGAGTACCTGCACAACGAATTGGCCCGCGACGACGCGGCAGACATTCGTGAGCACATGGTCGGCTGCGCCGACTGCTCCGGTGAGCTTCACGTCAACGTCGTGATGACGGAGGCCGTGCAGCGCGCGTGCCGCGAGACGGCACCCGAGGAGCTCCGGATCCAGGTGCTCACGAAGCTTCGCAACCTCCAGGCCTCCCACTGACCGAGCGCCCTCGCCGGGTGCGGTAGCTTTTGGGAATGACCGCCTCCGTGGAGCCCCTGGGCACGCCCTCGTCCGACGATCTCGACGATCTCGTCACTCTCATCCGTCTGCTCGGGTACACCCTCGACGCTGAAGCGCTCGCGTCGCGCCTGGCTCGCTTGACCGCTGAAGCCGGTCACGAGACCTGGGTTGTTCGTGATGACGCCGGTCGCGTGTCCGCCGTTGCCGGTGCGCACCTGCTGTGGGCGTACAACTCCGACCAGCCGACCGCACAGCTGATGCTTCTCGTCGTGCGGCAGGACGCCCGTCGCGACGGCGTGGGGTCGCAGTTGCTCTCGCACTTCGAGAGCTGGGCGCGGTCGTACGGGGCATCGGCGCTGAACGCCGTCTCGGCCGCAGCGACGGACTCGGCGCACCGGTTTTACCAGAAGCGCGGTTACCACCAGGCCGGGCGGGCGTACAGCAAGCTCGGCTGACGCCGCTGGGGCTTGCCGCACGCTGCGGGGCACCTCGCGTCATGTCACGCGTCTTTCGCAAATCAGGAGCCCGGGGTCTCCGATCCTGACAACGTGCGCGCGTCGGGTGCCGCTGCCTGAGTTCCCTCGGCCGGAAGGCGCGATCTCCTGAGTGGAACAGCTCAGGCCTGATTTGTCGCATCAGGCCCGAGCTGTCGCGTCAGGTCTGCTGCTACAGCGTGAGCGCCCGGTCGAGCAGGTCGGCGAGCTCGGCCGCGCTGCGCTTGGACGAGCCGGCGGCTGGCGACGCCGATGCGGGGCGCGACACGACCTCGACGCTCCGACCGTCGAGGTGGGGTGCGAGCTCCAGGGCGATGAAGGGCCAGGCGCCCTGGTTCTCGGGCTCCTCCTGAGCCCAGACGAGTTCCGCCGACGGGTAGCGCGACAGGATCTCGCGGACGTGCTCAAGGGGGAGCGGGTAGAACTGCTCGAGTCGGACTAGCGCGATGTCGTTCTCGACGCCGCGCTTGGCGAGTTCGGCCAGGAGGTCGTAGTGGATCTTGCCGGAGTGCAGCACGATTCTCTTGGTGGCAGCGGCGTTGGTCACCCGGGTGTCGTCGATCACCGGCTCGAAACGACCGTGCGTGAAGGCGTCGATGTCGCTCGTGGCGCCGCGGAGGCGGAGCATCGCCTTCGGCGTGAAGACGATCAGTGGGCGGCGGGGTCGTGCGTACGCCTGTCGGCGCAGCAGGTGGAAGTACGACGCCGGCGTCGATGGGCGTGCGACGGTCATGTTCTTCTCGGCGCAGAGCTGCAGGTAGCGCTCGATGCGGGCCGACGAATGGTCAGGCCCCTGACCTTCGTAGCCGTGGGGCAGCAGGAGCACGACGCTGGAGCGCTGGCCCCACTTCTGCTCGGCGCTCGAGACGAACTCGTCGACGACGGTCTGCGCGCCGTTGGCGAAGTCACCGAACTGGGCCTCCCAGAGGACGAGGGCGTCGGCGCGCTCGACCGAGTAGCCATACTCGAAGCCCATGGCCGCGTACTCGCTGAGGAGCGAATCGTAGATCCACAGCTTGGCCTGGTTCTCGGCCACGTTCTGCAGCGGGATCCATTCCTGGCCGTTCTCGCGGTCGTGGAGCACCGCGTGCCGCTGCACGAAGGTACCTCGGCGGGAATCCTGCCCGGCGAACCGCACCGGGGTGCCCTCGGTGAGCACAGAGCCGAGTGCCAGGAGCTCCGCGAACGCCCAGTCGACCTGACCGGAACGGCTCATGTCAAAGCGCTTCTTGAGCAGCGCGGTCAGCTTGGGGTGAACCGTGAAGCCCGCCGGCGGGTTGTCGAAGGCATCGCCGATCGAGTGAATGACGCCCTCGTCGACAGCCGTCTCGAAGGTGTCGTCGCCGGACGAGTCGTCGCGCTGGGCCGAGGGACGCTCGAGGTCGGCAACGGCATTGGAGTCGTCGGTGACGATCGGGATCGAACCGGTCTGCGCGGCGTGAGTCTCGGCGAAAGCCTGCTCGAGCTGGTTCTGGAAGTCGCGGTGAGCGCCCTCGTACTCCTCCTGTGTGATGTCGCCGCGACCGACGAGGGCCTCGGTGTAGAGGGTGCGCACGCTTCGCTTGGCTTCGATGAGGCTATACATCATCGGCTGGGTCATCGAGGGGTCGTCGCCCTCGTTGTGACCGCGGCGGCGATAGCAGATCAGGTCGATGACGACGTCACGCTTGAACTCCTGGCGGTACGCGAAGGCGAGCTCGGCGACGCGGGCGACGGCCTCGGGGTCATCGCCGTTGACGTGGAAGATCGGAGCCTGGATCGTCTTGGCGACGTCGGTCGAGTAGATCGATGACCGGCCTTCGGCCGTCGAGGTCGTGAAACCGATCTGGTTGTTGATCACCACGTGGATGGTGCCGCCCACGCGGTAGCCGCGAAGCTGGGACATCTGCATCGTCTCGACGACGATGCCCTGGCCGGCCATGGCTGCGTCGCCGTGGATCAGCAGTGGCAGAACCGAGAACGAGAGCGGAGCACCGCGGTCCTGTTTGGCGCGAACGATGCCCTCGAGCACGCCGTCACCCGCCTCGAGGTGGGACGGGTTAGCAGCGATGTAGACGGGAATCGTCTTCCCCGCTGCCGAGACGAACTCGCCCTCCGTACCGAGGTGATACTTGACGTCGCCTGACCCCTGGACGGTGCGGGGATCCTGGGTGCCTTCGAATTCACGGAAGATCTGCCCGTAGGTCTTGCCTGCGATATTGGTGAGCACATTAAGACGGCCGCGATGCGCCATCCCGATGGCAACCTCTTGCAGACCGGTGGTCGCCGCCTGCTGGATGATCGTGTCGAGTAGGGAGATGGTCGACTCGCCGCCCTCGAGGCTGAAGCGCTTCTGCCCGACGTACTTGGTCTGCAGGAAGGTCTCGAATGCCTCGGCGACGTTGAGGCGGCCCAGGATGTGCTTCTGCTCCTCGCGGGGCAGCGGCTCGGCCGCGACCTCGAGGCGCTCCTGGAGCCACTCACGCTGCGCAGGATCGGTGATGTACATGTACTCGACGCCGGTG
>JAODMX010000312.1 GCA_025464735.1 Frondihabitans sp.
TCGTCTACAACCGCTTCGTCAGCATGGTGACACAGACCCCCGAGGTCGTGCGCCTGCTGCCCTTGGAGGTCGTCGAGGGCATCGACGAGCCGGAGGACGACGCGATCCTGCCGCTCTACGAGTTCGAGCCCGAGGCGGAGGACGTCCTCGACGCGCTTCTGCCCGTCTACATCGAGAGCCGCTTGTTCAACGCCATGCTTCAGTCGGCTGCTTCCGAGCACGCGGCACGCCAGAAGGCGATGAAGTCGGCGAGCGACAACGCCGACACCCTGATCCGCGACTTCACCCGCCTGGCCAATAATGCGCGCCAGAGCGAGATCACCCAGCAGATTTCCGAGATCGTGGGCGGCGCAGACGCCCTCAGCTCGAAAAAGAAGTCCTGAATCTTCAAGAAACAGAGAAGAGAGAATAAAGCGAATGACTGACACCGCAACCGCGCCAGTCGCGACAGAGCCGGCTCCCGGCGTTGGGCGTATCGCTCGCGTCACGGGCCCTGTCGTCGACATCGAGTTTCCCCACGACGCGATTCCTGGCGTCTACAACGCGCTGAAGACCACGATCGCTATTGGCGACCAGACGGTCGAGCTCGTTCTCGAGGTCGCCCAGCACCTCGGCGACGACCTCGTTCGCGCCATCGCACTGAAGCCGACCGACGGTCTCGTCCGCGGCCAGGAGGTCACCGACACCGGAGCGCCGATCTCGGTGCCGGTCGGCGACGTCACCAAGGGCAAGGTGTTCAACGTCACCGGCGACATCCTCAACCTTGAGCCAGGCGAGAAGGTCGAGATCACGGAGCGCTGGCCGATCCACCGTCAGCCACCCGCATTCGACCAGCTCGAGTCGAAGACGCAGCTCTTTGAAACCGGCATCAAGGTCATCGACCTCCTCACGCCTTACGTTCAGGGCGGAAAGATCGGCCTCTTCGGAGGTGCGGGCGTCGGCAAGACGGTCCTCATCCAGGAGATGATCCAGCGCGTCGCTCAAGACCACGGTGGTGTCTCCGTGTTCGCCGGCGTCGGCGAGCGCACCCGTGAGGGCAATGACCTCATCATGGAGATGGAAGAGGCCGGAGTCTTTGATAAGACTGCCCTCGTGTTCGGCCAGATGGACGAGCCACCGGGGACGCGTCTCCGTGTCGCCCTCTCGGCGCTCACCATGGCGGAGTACTTCCGCGACGTGCAGCGTCAAGACGTCCTGCTCTTCATCGACAACATCTTCCGCTTCACACAGGCGGGCTCGGAGGTGTCGACGCTACTCGGCCGTATGCCGTCCGCCGTGGGCTACCAGCCGAACCTCGCCGACGAGATGGGTGTCCTCCAGGAGCGCATCACGTCGACGCGTGGCCACTCGATCACGTCCCTGCAGGCCATCTACGTCCCGGCCGACGACTACACCGACCCGGCACCGGCGACCACGTTCGCGCACCTCGACGCGACGACCGAACTCTCCCGAGAGATCGCGTCGCAGGGTCTCTACCCGGCGGTCGACCCGCTGTCGTCGACAAGCCGGATCCTTGACCCCCGCTACCTGGGTGCGGATCACTACAACACGGCCATTCGTGTCAAGGCGATCCTGCAGAAAAACAAGGAGCTCCAGGAGATCATCGCCATCCTTGGCGTCGACGAGCTCTCCGAGGAAGACAAGATCACCGTCGCCCGCGCTCGGCGTATCCAGCAGTTCCTTTCGCAGAACACCTACATGGCGAAGAAGTTCACCGGCGTCGAGGGCTCCACGGTTCCCCTGAAAGACACCATCGAGTCCTTCACGGCCATCGCCGACGGAGAGTTTGACCACGTCGCCACTCAGGCATTCTTCAACGTCGGTTCGATCTCCGACGTCGAAGAGAAGTGGGCCCAGATCCAGAAGGAGAACGGCTGATCGTGGCCGCGTTCACCGCAGCGTCATTGAACGTCAGTGTCGTCTCGGCCGACCAGCTTGTCTGGTCGGGCGAGGCCGCGCAGGTCACCGCACGGACGACCGAGGGCGAGATCGGGATCCTGGTCGGCCACGAGCCCGTGCTGGCGATCCTTGCGTCGGGCCACGTGCGTGTCCGTCAGACGGACGGAACGACCGTCGAGGCGACGGCCGAAGATGGGTTCCTCTCCGTCGAGAACGACACCGTCACTATCGTGTCGCGGAACGCCGCCCTGGCGTGACCGCTTCATCGCCCGGGTGCGCCGCATTGGCGCCCCGGGCGAAGCTGTCTTCATGATTTTTCTGCTGCCTCCGTCTGAGACCAAGCGCGACGGGGGCACCGTCGATTCCGCTCTCGATCTCGGCCGGCTGTCGTTTCCGCAGCTGACGAAAGCGCGGCGGTCGTCGGTTTCGGCGCTCGTCACGCTGAGTCGCGATGTCGATGCTTCTATGAGCGCACTGAAGATCGGGCCGCGCCTCCGGGGTGAGGTGGACCGCAACCGACGTGTTCGTCGCTCGCCGACGTTGCCCGCGCTTGCCCGATACACGGGAGTGGTTTTCGATCCTGTCGCTGCTGACACCCTTTCGGAGTCGGCGTGGACCTGGGCTTCCGAGCACGTTGTGGTTCATTCGGCACTTTTCGGCCTTGTCGGCGCGAGTGATCCCATTCCTGCGTACAGGCTCTCGCATGACTCGCGCGTGCCAGGTCTCTCGTTGCGGACGCACTGGAGCGGCCCCATTCGACGGGCGCTCGAAGGTGTCGGTGGGCCGATGATCGATCTGCGAAGCGAGGCCTACACCGAGCTGGGGCCGGCGCCTCTCGGGAGCGCCTACGTGAGAATCGTCTCCGACGTGGGCGGTCGGCGACGATCGCTGAACCACTTCAATAAGAAGACGAAGGGCACGCTTGTCGCGCGACTGCTGGCGACGCGGCCGGAGCTGCCGTCGATCGACGCGTTCGTCGAGTGGGCGCGTGGTGAGGGCATCGTGGTCGACGTCGAACGTGGCGAGCTCGTCGTCGTCTCGGAGAGCGTCCTGGGCGCCTGACCGCGCTGGCGGAGCGTGCCGCTCACGCTCCGTGAGCGCGGGGTTCACTCGGCGAAGTCGATTCCTTCGTGGCGAAGGAGCCAGATCTTCGTGGGAATGCCCTCGCCCGGGCTGAAGCCGGTCACGCGCCGCGACGCGCCGAGAACGCGGTGACACGGCACGAGGACCGCGATCCGATTGGCGCGCACGGCGCCTCCGACCGCGCGGGCGCCCGTGGGCCGACCCGTTGCCTCGGCAAGATCGCCGTAGCTCGTCGCGACACCCCACGGCACTTCTTCGAGCGCCTGCCAGACCTCGTTCTGGAAGGCTGTGCCGACCTGCTCGAGGGGGAGGTCGAATCGCGTACGGCGACCCGCGAAATAGTCGTCGAGCTGTCGGCGAACCTCGTCATGCAGGGGGCTTTCCGTTTCAACGAGGTGGTCGAAAGGCAGCTCGCCGTCGCGGGCGATGTCGAGCCTCGTCACGGCCCCGAATTGCGTATGGATCTCGAGTCTCCCGATGGGGGAGTCGTGGCGGACGAGCGCGGTGGGCAGGAGGGTCGGGGAGAGGAATGCGGTGGTCATGAGGCCAGGGTAAGGACGTCAGCGGCCCGGGCTCGTCGCTCTCGCATCAGCTGTGGAGAGATCGCGATCGGGACGGGCCTGGGGAGGGGAGGACAGGGATCCTGCGCACAGCTTGGTAGCGTGTGCAGCACCATGCACACGGACCCGCTCGAGGATGCCAACGCCGACACGGTCGATCTCCGAGGCGCGACCGTGGGCTCCCGGGCTCGCCGACCCGTCGTTCACGAGGCTCCGCGGTGGCACGCGGTACGGGCGGGGCACAGCGTCATGCTTCTCGATCGACCCGTCATCGTCGGGCGTCGGCCGACGCTGCCTCGAGTCGTCTCACCCCCGGAGCCGCGCCTCGTTCCGGTGGCATCGCCGCGCGGGGAGGTCTCCGCGAGTCACGTCGAGGTCCGACAGGAAGGAAGCGCGGTCGTCGTCACGGATCTGCGCTCGACGAATGGCACCCGGGTCGCGATCCCCGGAAGGCAACCGGTCTCGCTCCGGCAGGGCGAGTCGATCGCAGTGCTGGCGGGAACGATAGTAGACATAGGCGACGGAAACCATCTCGAGATCTTGCCCATTACGCGACTCATTGCCCAGGAAGAACCCCACCCGTGACAGAGATCGGCCGTGCCACGACCGCCTATTCCATTTCCCTTCCTGACGGTTCCGCCGTCGTTCTCGACTGGGCGGGGGTGACCGACACCGGACTGCGTCGCACGCATAACGAGGACAGCTACATCGCCCGGTCGCCTCTTTTCGTCGTCGCCGACGGGATGGGTGGCCACAGCGCCGGCGATGTCGCCAGCGATGCCGTCGTCCGGCGGCTCGATGATGCCGCGAAGGATGACTTCTTCGACACCGATTCGCTCGAACACGCCCTCCGCCTCGCTACCGACGACATCGAGATCGCGGCGATCGGTACTGAGCTCGGGGTCGGGACGACCGTGACCGGGGCAATCCTGTCTCTCGAAGGAGACGCGGCTTACTTCACCATCTTTAATGTGGGCGATTCGCGGGTCTATATGGTCGACGCGGGCCTCCTGAGGCAGGTGACGGTCGATCACTCCGTCGTTCAGGAGATGGTGCAGGCCGGAATGCTGCACCCCGACGATGCCGAAAGCCATCCCGACAGCAATGTCATCACCAGGGCGATCGGATTCGGGGCCGAGCCGAGCCCTGATTACTGGCGGGTTCCTGCGCGGCCGGGCCTCCGGATCCTGGTGTGCTCGGATGGCCTCACCAAAGAACTCAAGCCGACCGCGATTGCGTCCCTGCTCGCGGCCCACCCGGACAGCCAGGAGGCGGCGGCGGGACTGGTCAGCGCCGCCGTGGCGGCCGGGGGGCGGGACAACGTGACTGCAGTGGTCGTCGACGTGCGGGGTGAACCCCGGCAGGAGGACCTTGAGGCCACGGTGCCGACCGTTCGGATCCCTCGCGTCTGACGGCGTTGCGCCCCCCGAATTAGGGCACCGGACCCCCCGAAATGGGGGAGGGGGAGTTATCCCCAGATGCCCCTCCAGCCCCAGTGGACGCCGGGTGGGTCCGCTTACAATTACGGGAATCGTCATTTCGACGAAGCACCCCGCGGTGCTCCGCTACCAGCTTCTGAGGGGGCGACATGGCACGGCGCCTGCCGTCGCAGCCCCCAGTGCTGCCCGGCTTCACCCATCTGCACGTCCTCGGGTCGGGGGGCTTCGCAGACGTGTTCCTGTACGAACAAAACATGCCGCGCCGTCAGGTCGCCGTCAAGGTGATGCTGAGCGAGGTGGTCAACGATCAAGTACGCCAGATGTTCCAGGCCGAAGCGAATCTCATGGCGCAGCTCAGTGCTCATCCGTCGATTCTCACGGTCTACCAGGCCAGCGTCTCCGCTGATGGCAGGCCCTACCTGGTCATGGAGCTCTGTTCCTCGTCGCTGAGTGAACGCTATCGACGTGAACGGATTCCGGTGCCCGATGTCCTCCGGATCGCCATCAAGATCGGCAGCGCCATCGAGACCGCGCACCGGCAGGGCGTTCTCCACCGCGACATCAAGCCGTCCAACATCTTGACGACCGCCTACGGGCACCCCGTTCTCTCCGACTTTGGCATCGCTGCGACTCTCGGCGAGAGCGAGCCGTCTGAAGTGGTGGGGCTCTCGATCCCGTGGTCTGCGCCGGAGGTGCTTCGAGACGACACATCGGGCACTATCGAGTCGGAGGTCTGGTCGCTGGGTGCGACGGTCTATTCGCTTCTGGCTGGCCGGTCCCCATTCGAGGTCATCGGCGGAACGAACACGTCGCACGATCTCATGTCCCGGATCGAGAAGGGCAAGGTGCAGCCGATCGGGCGCACCGACGTCCCCCCGAGTCTCGAGAAGACGTTGCAGACAAGCATGTCGCACCGCCCGGAGAATCGGCAGGCTAGTGTGCTGGAGGTGATTCGCGAGTTCCAGCAGGTCGAGTCCGAGCTGGGGGTCAGCCAGACCCCGATCGAAGTCGCCGTCGACGACTGGGCTCTGGCCACGGTCGCCGATCTGGAAGATCGCACCAGGGTACGGGTTGCAGGCGGCGCGCCCGCCGCTCTCGCGAATCGGCGGCGGCGGAGGCGGGCGACCACGAGGCAGAGCACTGTCACCACGATCGACTCCGGTCTCCGCCACAGCAACGCCATTCCTCGCAGCACGGGCACGTCGACCGCGGGCCGCACCCCGAAACGCGTGCAATACCTCGCCTGGGCCCTGATCGCCGCGATTGTCGTAGTCCTCGCGCTCGGCGGCGTCGCGACGTTGTCGTTGATCCGAGCCTCCTCCTCCGACATTCCCCAGGTCTCCAATATCTCGGCTATTACGCGGGGTTCCTCAATCGAGTTCTCGTGGCACGACCCCGGCCTGACCTCCGGCGACACCTACGTCGTGACCACAGGGACGGGCGCCCCGAGCACACAGACGGCGACCACTTTCATGGCACCGGCACAGGCGGGCGAGCAGGTGTGCGTCAGCGTCACGGTCAACCGCGCCGGTAAGAACGGCGCGGCGAGTGCCGAGAAATGCGCGTCCGCGAAGGTCTCCGAGTGAACCGCTTTCTCCACTGGATTTCGAGTCACCGTTCGTTGGCGGCGACGACTCTGAGCGCGACGGTCATCGGTGTCGTCGTGGCGACGATCGGCCTGACAAGTTCCGGTTACCAAGCTCAAAAGCTGAACCTCGACGACGGCACGGTCTGGGTGGCCAACGACAACCTGACCGCGATCGGCCGTGCGAACCCGGCCGTGCTCGAACTCAACTCCGCCGTACGCAGTACGGGAGCTGACCTCTCCGTCGTCCAAGACGCCTCTCACGTCCTGCTGCTCGACCGGAGCGACGCCACGGTCGGGGTTGTCGACACGGCTACGGCCGCGGTGTCCCAATCCGTTCCGCTCCCACCCAATCAGCCGGACGTCCTCCTTGCGGGTGACACCGCGGTCGTGGTCTCCGGCAAGACCGGCGAGTTCTGGTCGATGCCCGTCTCGGGGCTCGAT
>JAODMX010000349.1 GCA_025464735.1 Frondihabitans sp.
TTGAGGAGTACTCCGCGGCCGGTCACGGCGGAGGCGGAGTCGCTTCCCGCGGCGATCGGTACACCGGCCGCGTAGGCGGCTTGGACGCTTAGCACGTGTTGGCCTCGCCACTCTTCGACGCGGTGGCGGAGCGCAGGCGCGAGGGAAGGCAGGTCGATGCCGGCGTCGGTGCTGAACGCCCAGAGGGTCGGGGTGTAGGTCATGCCTCGGCGTGCCATCTCCGTGATTGAAGTTTCGGAGAGCAGGGGCGCGTGATCGAGGGAGTCCAGGCCGAGTCGGATCCCTCGCTCGGCCACCTTCCACCCCTCGCAGTGGGCGCCTATTCGGACGCCCAGGGAGTGGGCTTCGTCGACCGCTGCGGCGATCTCGGCGTCGCTCATGAACTCCGTCACGGAGGACCAGTCGTACGGGTCGAAGGCGTGCGAGAGGATGATCTTGATCCAGCCGGCCCCGGCTGCCACCTGGCTGCGCACAGCTTTGCGGATACCTTCAGGTCCGTCGCCGACGACGTTTCGCCAGTGCTCGGGGGCGCTCGCGCCGGTGGGGTTCCGCCCGGCCGTGACAGAGTCAGGGCCGATGACGGCGCTGCTGGCAATGGCCGCCTGCAACTCGTAGATGCCCTCGTGTCTGCACCCGCAGTCGCGCACGCTGGTGACGCCGGAGGCGATGCAGTCTTCAGCGTTGATGACTGCCTCGATCATGCTGCGCGCGACGTCACGCTCGTCGAGGACGACGTCCGACCTGCTGGCAAGGTGATAGTGCGCGTCGATCAGACCGGGGAGAACGAAACGCCCGCCGAGGTCGACGTCGGTCTCGTCGCGACCGGCGGAATTCGCGTCGATTGCGACGATTCGCCCGTCGGCCACGTGAAGGGTTGCACGGTGGAATTCGGTTGCGGTCGCGTTCAACACGAGGCCACCCGTGAAGGCCTGACGGCTCACTTGCTGTCTCCGTCGGACGATCGCTTCCGCATGATGCGCGAGAGCGCGACCGCGGCGACGAGGGCGGCGCCGTAGAAGAGGTCCTGCACGAAGCTCGACGCGCCCAGCATCTGGAGTCCCGTGATTCCCGTTACGAGGAAGTAGACCGCGATGATCGAGCCCCACGGGTTGTAGCGACCCGGCTTGATCACGGTTGCTCCGAGGAATGCTCCCGCGAAGGCGGGCAGCAAGAGAACGGTGCCCGAGGTGGGATCCGCGGCTCCTGAGTTGCCGGCGTACAGCACGCCGGCGAAGGCTGCGATGAGCCCGGACGCGCTGAGAGCGATCGTGCGCACTCGCCTGACGGGTGCGCCTGACAATCGGGCGACTTCGCGCCCCTGGCCGATGATCGTGAAGAGGCGACCGATCCGGGTGTATTCGAAGACCCACCAGATGACCGCGCAGAGCGCCAGGGCGTAGAAGAACTCGAGGGGGACGCCGAAGAGGTGTCCGCCGACCACGGCGTTGACGAGACCGGCGTCGATGCCACTGACGGTGTTGGATCCGCTGATCCACAGCGTGAGGCCGTTGGCGAACGTTCCCGTTCCCAGCGTGACGATGAACGGATCGATGGCCAGGCGCGTCGTGATGAATCCATTGACGAAACCAAGCGCCGTGCCGGCCGCGAGGGCCGCCGCGACGGCTGCGAGGATCGGCCAGTGGGCGTTCACGTTGAGCTGAGCGACGATCATCGCCGACAGGGTGAGCACCGATGCGGCCGACATGTCGAAGTCACCCGAGGTCATCGGGAAGAGAACGCCCAGGGTGAGAACCACGATGACGGCCTGAGAGCCGAGGATGTTCGCGGCATTCGCGCCCGTGAGGAACGTTCCGGGCAGGATCGCCCCGAACAGCACGATCACGAGCGCCCAGGCGATGACGAGCCCGTAGCGGCCGACGACGGATCCGACGGTCGTCTTTCGACTGAAAGGCGCAGGAGACGAGGAGAGGACCTCGCCGGTGTTCGCGGTGTTCGACGTGTGGGTGGTGGTCATGATGATGCTCCTTCGAAGGCCGCGGCAGCGCCGTCCGGCTGGATGGCCATGCAGGCCTCGGAGATTCGGGTCTTGGTCAGGGCGGTACCGCTCAGCTGACTGCTGATGCGTCCCCGCTGGAGGACGACGACGCGGTCGCAGAGCGCGGCGAGTTGCTCGTGGTCGGTCGAGGACACGAGCACCGCTGTGCCATCGTCGGCTGCGCGTCGAAGGTCGTCGAAGATCTGGCGACGAGCGCCGATGTCGACACCCTGTGTCGGTTCGTCGATCAGCAGGACGGACGGAGACATGCTCAGCCACTTCGCCAGGAGCGCTTTCTGCTGGTTTCCCCCGGAGAGGGTGCCGAACGCATGGTCAGGATCTCGTGGGCGGACATCGAAGGCTTCCATCAGTTGGGCCGTCGATCGCCGCATGGCGCGTCGGTCGATACCCCGCCAGCGGCGGTACGAGCCGAGGGTCAGCATCGTGACGTTGTCGACGACATCGAGGGTGGCTATCCCGGCTGTGTTTCGGCGGTCGGCAGGCAGGAGGCCGACGCCCGATCCACGGGAGGTGCTCGGGGTGATCGTCGACGCATCGAGCGGCGGCGCACCCGTGATCGACACGGTGCCACGGGACGCCGTGCGGGCACCGGAGAGAAGGTAGGGAACCTCGTCGAACCCGGATCCGGCCAAGCCGGTCAGACCGACGATCTCGCCTGCGCGCAGCTCGAGATCAATGCCGCGCAGCGTTCCCCCGGCCAGGTCGTGAGAAGCGAGCGCGATGGTGTTCGCCGGGGTTGCGAGCTCGGTGCTGCGACCGCTGAAGTCCACCGCGCGACCGACAATCATCTCGACAAGCCGGGACCGATCCAGCTCCTGCGTGATCGCCGTGCCAGCGACTCGCCCGTCGCGGAGGACGGTGACCTCGTCCGTGACCTCGAGGACCTCGTCCAGGTCGTGCGAGACCAGGAGGACGGCGTTGCCGACCGCGGCCAGCCTGCGCACAAGAGCGAAGACTTCTTCCACGTCGTGGCGCGGAAGGAACACGGTGGGCTCGTCGAGCACCAGGAGTCCGGAGTCGCCGGACACGTCACCGGTCATCGCCTCGACGGCTCGCACGATCGCCAGCAGTGCTCGCTCGACCGGTCGGAGGTCCGCGACTGCTGCTCGCGGGTCCAGGGGCAACGAGTACTTGTCGAGCACCCGTGAAGTTGTGCGGCGGAGGCCCCGATCTGACAGCAGCGGCCCCGTGCCGCCCGTCGCCACCTGCCCGAGCAGAAGGTTCTCGGCCACCGTGAGGGAGGGGATCAGACCGAGATCCTGGTGCACGAACTGGAAGCCGCTGGCCGCCCCGACGGCCGTGGTGAGGGGCAACGGAACGTTGTGGCCGCGAACGGTGAGCTGGCCGGCGTCCGGGGCGTACACGCCGGCGAGGATCTTGATGAGCGTCGACTTGCCCGATCCGTTCTCTCCGAGCAGTCCGTGCACTGTGCTGGGCCGAACGGCGAGGTCGACGCCGTCGAGTGCCCACTGCTCGCCGAACCGCATGGTGATTCCTCGCAGGTCGACGGCGAGGGCGCTCGACGGCGTCTGCATCAGCCCTGGCCCCAGAGTTTCGCGTAGCCGCTCATGTAGCTGTCGCCGAACCCGGTGTTGAAAGCGGGCGGCGTGCCCGTGTCGGCGACGTTGCTGGAGGTGAACACGCGAAGCGCGGTGTGTTCGTTCGCCACGGTCGGTTTCCCGAGCATCGCCCGGAATGCCTCGTCGAGGTTGGCGTAGGCGAGCCACTGGAGGTTCTCACCGATGTCCATCGTGACCGTTGGACCGTTCTCGAGCATGGTGAGCGCAGCCGGGGTGCCGTTGAAGGTGGCGATGTGCACACTGGAGGTCTTCGACGTAGCCGTGATCGCCGGCACGACGAACTGCGTCATCGGGTCATAGATGGGAATCACGTAGTTGATGTTCGGGTCGGAGACGAGCGAAGACTGCACCTGGGACTGGATCTTCGTGGCCCAGTCGGCGGAGGGCACGTTGATGTACTTGACGGTGCAGCCGGAGCAGTTCGCGGCGAATTCGGCCTTCATCGACTTCAGCATGGCCAGTGTCGAGAGCTGCTCGGAGTTTTCGATGACGATGGCGTCGACCTTGCCGTTGGTGGCCTTGATGGCCTGATCGGCGAGGAGCTTGGCAGCCTCCGTGAAATCGTCGGAACGCGTGCCTGCAAGGGTCGTGGGAACGTCCGAACTTTGGCTGAGGTCGAAGAACTGCTCCGAGATGACCGGGATCCCGGCCGCCTTAGCTGCGGCTACCTGTGGTGCGACCAGTCTCGGGTCGAGAGCATTGAGGAGAATCGCCGATGCTTTGGCGTCGATGGCAGCGTTGATGCCGCGGATCCACTCGGCAGGTGTGCCCTGGGTTGAGTAGTCCACGAACTTGATGCCGTACTGCTTCGCGATTTTCGCTTCGGAGGAGTCTGCGGCGGCGACGAAGGGGTTGGACGAGCTCTGCTCGACGCTGTAGATCGTCTTGCCCTTGAGCGACGAGATGTCGATGGCGGGGCCAGGGGCCGTGAAGGTCGGCAACGCTGTGTACTTGGCCAGTTCGGCCGTGGCGGTTGTGACCTCCGCCGAGGAAGCGCCGGAGTTCGACGATGCCGTCGAAGAGGCTCCGGCCGACGTGGAGCAGGCGCTGACTCCGAGGAGGAGGGCGGCAGCGACGGCGACAGCGCCGATGACATGACGAGTGTTGCTGGGGAAGAACGCGGGTTGCCTCACAGGGTCTCTCTTTCGGTGGATGGTGCGAGGAAGAACAACGGGAGATGCGATGAATGCTGGGACTCTCTGGATCCATGGAATCGTTTCCATGACGTCGTTCCACTGTGGCGCAAGCATGTGTCGTCCGCGGTACCCTTCAGTTACATTTGTGTTTCGAGCACGCCCTCACAGAGATGCAGCCTTCGGAAAGGACCGGCTTGGTCGCCACGATTCGCGAGGTCGCGGCTGCCGCAGGTGTTTCCAATGCGACCGCGAGCCGTGCCCTCAGCGGGCATCCGGCTGTTCTACCCGAAACGCGAGAGCGCGTCTGGCGAGCCGCCGACCGCCTCAGCTATCGAGCCGATCCCACGGCCAGGGCCCTTCGAGCGGGAAGCTCGAACCTTCTCGCTCTGCTCGTCTCGAATCTGCAGAACCCGGCGATTCAGCAGATTGCCGAAACCGTGCAGACACTCGGGCTCGCCGAGGGCTTCGAGGTGGTCATTGCCACCACCAGCGACGATCGCGAGCGCGAGCGACGGCTGATGGAAACACTGTCGGGACGGCGGGTCGACGGTCTCATCGCGATGAGCAGCGGCGAGAACATCGAGTTCCTGAACACGCTTTTCCGAGCGGGACTCCCGGTGGTCGAGCTCATCCGCCTTCCCGCCGGCACGGCCGCCCCGGCTGTCCTGTACGACGACCGCCACGCCGGAAGAATCGCGACGGAGCACCTCCTCGCCCTCGGGCACCAGCGCATCGCGTTTCTCGGCGGCCCATCCGATACGCGCTCGGGTATAGAACGGCATCTCGGATTCACGGAAGCCGTGACGGATGCCGGGTTGCAGGTGGATCCCGAACTCGTCGCACGCGGCGAGTTCTCGGCGTCGTTCGGCGTCGCCGCCGTCGAGGGGTTTCTCTCGCGCCACGTTGCCCCGACTGCCATGGTCATCGCCAACCACGAGTCGATGTTCGCGGCTCTTCAGGCCCTCAATCGGGCCGACGTTCGCATTCCGGACGATCTGAGCGTGGTTGCCATCGAAGACGACCCGCTCCTCGCGTGGTGGCACCCGGCAATCACCGCCGTCGACATGCGCCCAGCCGACCTAGCGGCGCGCGCCGTTCAGGCTCTCGTCGCGCAGATCCGCAACGAAGCACCGCCTTCGGCGACCGTTGTGGCGGCCGATCTCCTGCTCCTGCGCGACAGCACCGCGGCTCCACCCGCGAGTCCGGTCGAGCCATCCGGGGAGTGACCGACTGCTGTGTGTCACGACTGTCCGCCAGCGAGAGCGTTTGCCCGCGGCTCGGAAACTCCCAGGACGAGCAGGCTGGTGATTGTCGCCGCTCGGGCGTCGTGGGCCCCGGTGGAAAGATGGTTGTCGGCGATGGTGAATACGGTGCCATAGGCGAGCTGGCTGAGAAGGTCCGCGGGTAAGTGTCGTCCGAATACCTCGGTGTCCTGGCCTCGTTGCACGAGGTCGGCAAGGGTCTTGTCGACTGGTCCGAGGAGAGCGTGGATCTCCTGGCCGTACTCGCCGCGGCGAAGCGTCACGAGCACTCGGTAACGGTGCGCCAGGGGCCACAGGCGGGCGATGAAATCGACCCACACCGTTTCGGCGGCCGCCCCTGGGGTGTTGACCTGGTCGAGTACCGCTGCGACCTCGCTTACTGCGCGTTGCGCTAGGGTCCGCACGAGGTCGGTGCGGGTGGGGAAATGGCCGTAGACAGTGCGGCGAACCACGCCGGCCGCGGAGGCGATGTCGCCCATGCCGGCGTCCGGGTTCTGCCCCAGGACCTCGAGTGCGACGTCGAGGATGCGGTTCCGTGTGTCGTTCATGGCGCGTGTCCGGGCGGATTCGATCTGCACCATCTAATCATTGCACGGCAGTGTGCAATGGGGTAGATTGCACACCGGTGTGCATTGCACATCAGTGTGCAACAGTTGGTTGCACCGTGATGCTCGAGTCCAGGAGAACAAGGCAATGCCCGCATCGAAGCCCGCCCCCTCAACCGTCGTCCGCCCATTCACTGTCGCGATCTCGGACTCCGAGATTGACGACCTGAAGCAGCGGCTCGCCAGAACGCGATGGCCGGATCCGGAATCGGTTCCCGACTGGTCGCAAGGTGTCCGCGTGGAGGATGCCAAAGCGCTGGTCGACTACTGGGAGCGAGAGTACGACTGGCGCCGATTCGAGTCGGAGCTCAATCGCTTCCCGCAGTTCCTGACCGCGATCGATGGGCTGGATATTCACTTCATCCACGTCACGTCCAAGAATCCGAACGCGATGCCCCTGATTTTGACGCATGGATGGCCGGGTTCGATCGTCGAATTCCTGAAACTCATTGGCCCGCTCACCGACCCGGTGGCGTACGGAGGAAACGTTGACGATTCATTCGACGTGGTCGTCCCGTCGCTGCCCGGATTCGGGTTTTCCCAAAAGCCGACCGAGACCGGGTGGACTGTTTCACGGATCGCAACCGCATGGGTAGAGCTCATGAAGCGTCTTGGCTATGAGAACTGGGCCGCTCAGGGCGGTGATTGGGGTGCCGTTGTCACCTCCGCTCTCGGGGCCATGCGACCTGAGGGCCTTCTCGGGATCCACTTGAACACTCAATATGCGTTCCCCGCACAGATCCCCGACACGCTGTCACCCGAAGAGCGCCATGCCGTCGACACCCTCGCCCTCTACACCGGCTATCTCGGCGGATCGAACCACCTTCAGGCCACGAAGCCAGAAACCGTCGGATTCGCTTTGGCGGACTCTCCGGCCGGCCAGGCAGCCTGGATCTATGAAAAGTTTCAATCCAAGACGGACAACGACGGGCTCGCCGAGGACGCCCTCAGCACCGACGAGATCCTCGACGCAATCTCGCTCTATTGGTTCACAAACAGTGCCGCGTCGTCCGGCCGGATCTACTGGGAGAACAGTTCGGGCAGCCTAGCCGGCCCAAAGATCGCACTGCCCGTCGCGGTGACCGTCTTCCCGCGCGACATCCCGCGCCTGCCGCGAAGCTGGATCGAGGACACCTACACCAACTTGATTCACTACGGCGAGGCCGACAAGGGCGGACACTTCGCAGCCTTCGAGCAGCCCGACATCCTGGTCAGCGAAATCCGCACCGGGCTCAGGAGCCTTCGTGCCTAGGACGAATGCTGACCGCGCAGCTATTCAGGCTCGGCGACTAGCTCGATCTTGAAGCGTTCGCCGTTCTCTAAGAAGGCCGCATAGTGATCCTCACCGCCGGCCCAGGGGTGGCGTTCGGCGTAAAGCTGAGTCCAGCCGTGGTCGGCAGCTGAGGCCCACAACTCGTCAACTCGCTTCGCTGTTCCGGCATGGAACGCCAGGTGGCTGAGCCCGGCCGCGCGTCGGTCGTGCGCACCGTCTCGCGGTGCCTGGGCGATCACGATGTAGGTGGTTCCGAGAATCCAACTTTGTCCGCCGCCCCACTTTTGGTAGGCGGTGTAGCCAAGCTCAGTGAAGAGCCAGTCGAACGATGCCGTCGACGACGCGAGGTCCTGGACCTGTAGCTCGACGTGGTGGAGCGATCCAGGGGTTGGCGACACCTTGCAAGGATCAGCCATTCGACGGGTCAAATCAACTTCAACGCTCTGCGGCCGCTGCTCGACCTAGGCTGAAGGAATGCGTTTGGACCAGGTGCCGGTGAGCGAATCGCACACCGACCGACTCGATCTCAACCGACCCGCCATTCAGGATCTCGACCAGGTGTACGCGATCTCAAGCGATCCGCGCGTCTGGGAGCACTTCCCGTCCGGTCGCCATGCGACTCGGGCTCAGACTGCCGATCTGCTCGATCGGTGGATCAGTGGCTGGACCGCCGACGGGCTCGGCCCATGGATCGCGCGTCGGACAGGAGAGACGTCGGTCATCGGCTACGGAGGATGCAACCTGGTGTCGGGCGCCGTGTGGAATCTCGGTTACAGGTTCGCCGCGGCCGAGCACGGTTATGGGTACGCGACGGAGTTGGCCCGCCAGGCTCTCCGTGCGGCAGAGGAATTAACCCCCGAACTCCCCGTCGTTGCCTACATGCTGGAGGACAACGTGGCCTCAGCGCGGGTAGCGATCAAGTTGGGGATGGGTCTCGCGGATAGGGGGCCGGACGCCGGTAACCCTGACCCCGCGGCAGTGCGACTGATTTATGCGTCAAGATCGCTCTCCGACGCGGAACTCGCCGTGATGAAGCACTAGTCCGCATGTCACGCCACGCCGCTGGTCGACGTGCGAAATGGGACCGAGTGCGTCCGTTTACTGGGGTTCGCTGTCGTTGTCCTTCTGACGTTTCGACCGAAGGCTTGGTGCCGTCCCTGGCCGCCACCGGACCGGCGATGGCTCAGGTGGCGGCCCGTTAGCGTGATTCCCATCGGAACCAGCGGATCCCGATGAAGGCGCCGATGACGATGTAGCCGGCGGCCGCGATGATTCCTGTGGTATCGGTCCAATCCCACTGGGAGAGGTTGAGGACTCCGCCGTAGAGGCTGATCATCGCGCCGACAGGTGACCAACTGGAGACGGTTTGCATGGTGGAGCCGAGGATTCCGGTGGAGCCGAGGAGTCCGAGCAGCAGCAAGAAGATGTACAGAATGCGCCCCACCGCGTTGACGACGATCGTGGACCTGACGAGGCCGACGACTGCCTGCGCAATGGCGAGGAACATTGCACCACCGACGACCGAGACGCACGCTATGAGGAGGTATTGGCCCGGGCTGAAGACGGTGTGATAGATGATTCCGCCGATGATGACGACAACGACGGTCATGATCAGATCGACGATGATCTGTACGAGCAAGCGACTGGTCATGATGGCCCACGCCGGTGCCGGGGTGACGCGCAGTCGCTGGAAGACGCCGGCCTCGCGATCACGAGCGATGGTGATGGAGTAGCCGATCAGGCTAGATGCCATGAGGCCGTACGTCAGAGCGAGGCCGATTGTGAAGCCTGCTCCGCCCTTCGTGAGGGCGTTTGTGTTGTTACCCGTGTGGAGGCCGAAGATGACCAGGATCAGGATCGGCACGGCAATGTTCAAAAGTAAGGTTCTGCCGCTGCGGAGAAGCACAGTGAAGTCGGCGCGAAGCAGCGAGCCGAAGATCAGGCCGGTCGCCGGCTGCACACTCCCGGCAGCAGAGGGGGTCAACGTTGCATCAGCCACGGATTTCGCTCCCTGTTAGTCCGATGAACACGTCTTCGAGAGTGACATCGCCGCGCGCGACTTCGCGAACGCGAGGATCGTCTCGATACTGAGCTATCAACCCGTCGGGGGTGTCGACGGTCAGGACCTTTCCGTGGTCGATGATGGCGACACGGTCGCAGACTGCCTGGGCCTCTTCCATGGAATGGGTGGTCAGCAGGATGCTGCCGCCTCCGGTTCTCAAGCTCTCGATGCGGGTCCACAACTGGCGTCTCGACTGCGGGTCGAGGCCCGACGTGGGCTCATCCAGCAACAGCAGGACCGGCTGGTGGATGACCGCGATCAGGAGGGAGAGTCGTTGTTGTTGGCCGCCCGACAGCGACTTGTACCGCTTGCCCAGCTCGTCGCCCAGTCCGACGTCTCGGATCCGGTCGGCGGTCTCCTGCTTGGTGACCTTCAGGCCGTACAGCCCCGAGTACAGGCGTGCGATCTCTTCGATGGTGAGTTCCGACTGGAAGCTGGAGGCTTGCAACTGCACGCCCAGGCGTGCTTTCGCCGCGAGCGGATCGCGTTGGATGTCGATGCCATCCACCAGGACCGTGCCGCCCGACGGTTTCAGCAGCCCTTCGATAGCGCTCAGAGTGCTGGTCTTCCCGGCGCCGTTCGGCCCGAGCAGCCCGAAGATCTCGCCGCGCTTGATCTGAAGGCTCACGTTGTCGACGGCTGTTCTCGTGCCGTATCGGACTACCAATCCGTCGACATCGAGTATCGACTGTGGAACCGGCGCGGGTGCTGGCTCAGTCATGGGGCCTCCGTAGTGGTCCGGCCCTCCACTTGATTTCTCAGAGCCGGAATATGGGCAACGCTAGTCGCTGCCTGGGGACCGTGAACGTTTGGTTCCGAGGTTCAGTCCGAGGCGCCGGGCCCTGACGAAGACTCGGCCGGCGCAATCGTGGATCCGGGGCGACGCGAACGCGCAAAAATGACTACGGAAGGAAACGACGCTAATGCCAGCACGCTCGTGAGGATCAGCTGCAACCAGTCGCTCGAGGAAGTGTGTGGGCTGCTGACCACCTCGATGAGCGTCATGACGGCCCAGCCGGTCCACACGACGGAGATCACCACGGAGCTGGCGAGCCCGCGTCCCGTCATCCACCACCGGTGGGATCCAGAATCCGCCTGACCGGAAAAATAGCTCGGTTCATCCGGCCCAGGGACGTCGAGGCCGAGTCCCTTCTTGTCCGGTCGGAGGTAGGTCATGGCGCGACTCTACTCGCCGAGCAGATTCGTGCCACCGAGGAGATGGTCGCGACGGGGCGCGAGGCCGCTGCGCTGATCATCGTGTTCCGGTGACCGCTGCCCACCGGTCGATGACGATGGGAATGCCCGAGGTCCTCCACCAGGACGGATCGATGTACCCGTTACCTTGACCGCCGCCGTCTGTCTCGAGAGACGGAACAAAGACGGGGCCGGCCGCCGGTGTGGAGACGTCCTCTCCTGTGAGCTCCAGAATGCAGCGCTGCATCGTCGTCCTTCCTCAGTTCTACCCGGACGCGTCGCGGCCGGAGCTGGCCAATGATTGACCGGCTCGAACTCGTCGGCGGACGCACGAAGGGCAACTCTGACCGTGCACCACGGGAGTTCCGTAGGCTGATGCTCTTAGGGCTCTTAGGGCAGTCCGAGTCCTCGCCTATCGGTTCCCGCCGGCTTGCAGGCGGTCGACGATCTCGTCGATGCGCGCACGTGTGTCCGTGGGGTCGGTTCTGGCGAAGCTGAGGCCTTCGTCGGTGGTTCCCCAGGGGACGAGGACATCGACGTCGAGCTCGCATACGAGGCGGAGGCTGTCGAGGTAGGTGCTGCGGAGGGTGTCGTCGAGGACGACCGCCTTCCACGCGCCGTTCTCGATCCAAAGGAAATCGCCCGTGAACAAGAACCGGTGGGTCCCGTTGTCCCACAGGTACGAGGCCGTGCCCGGCGTGTGCCCGGGGGTGGGGATGACCTCGAGATCGTCGTCGATCAGCGTGCGACCATCGAACGTTTCGGCAACTGCCAGTGAACGCGCTGTGTCGGCGCGATCCCGTTCATGTACCGAGACGGGCACGTCGAGTTCCGGGGGGCCATACATGGCCTCGTGGGCGTGGTTGATCAGCAGCCGAGTTGCACCCCCGCGCGCTCGAATGGCGGCCGCCGCGTCCGTGATTCCGGGTGAGTTATACACGAGGACGTTGCCAGCGGGGCGCTCAAGCAGAAATGACCTGACGAGCACGTTTGCCTGGTAGGGGACGCGAGAGCCGGATGAGGCCAGGAGACCGTCGATGGGTGTGTCGAGGTCCCGCCGTGCGGACGATGTCATGAGTGAAATCCCATCACACGGTTGCCCGCTGTCATTTTCACCACGGCGCGACCGCCATGTCGCCGTTCGGACTGGACGTGAGAGTGCCCCAGAACGTGCCGGTCGGCCCGTCCTCGGGAACGAGGGCGAGACCGACGCTTGCTGCCGCTCCCTCCGCCGCGGAGATCTGACCGGTGTAATCATTAAGGTCGGTGCTGACATAGCCTGGGATGGCGGCATTGACCTTGATACCCTCCACCAGCAGTTCCTTGGCATACATCGTGGTGATCATGTTGACGGCGGCTTTCGAGGTCTGATAGGCCATGTCGTGCATACCGAACAGGTAGCTGTCGGGATCCGTGATGAGCGTGAACGATGCGATCTCGCTGGAGACGTTCACGATGCGGGCCCGCTTCGACCTTCTGAGCAGTGGCAGGAACGCATTCGTGACGGCGACCGTCCCGAACACGTTGGTCTCGAATATGTCCCGTAGTAACGCACGGCTGGTGCCGCTCGGGGTACTCGGCGCGTAGATGCCAGCGTTGTTGACGAGGACGTCGAGGTGGTCGAACGTCTCAGCGATGCGTTTCGCCGCTTCGATGATCGAGTGATCGTTCGACACATCGAGCTCGATGGCGGTGGCCTGGAGCCCGTTGGCTCGCAGAACCGCAGCGGCCTCCTCGCCCCGTGACTGGTCTCGGGAACCGACAAGGACGGTCCACCCTTGTTCGGCCAGTTGGCGCGCGGTCTCGAAACCGATTCCCTTGTTGGCTCCTGTGATCAATGCGATGTCTGTCATGCCTCCACCCTCACCAACTAGGACGCGGGTGGGGAGGCCCGATTGAGACTGGCACAACCCGACCCTCCCTAACTGAACCGGTCGGGGAGAGACTGGGTGCATGACTGGGAAGGTGGAGTTCGGATCGTTCCTTCGGAGCCAGCGAGAGAAGCTGACGCCCACGGATGTGGGGCTGCCCACCGGCATCCATCGACGGACGCCCGGGCTTCGCCGCCAGGAGGTCGCCCAACTCGCCGGCATCTCCGTCGATTACTACATCAAACTCGAGCAGGGACGAGGCGCAACTCCCTCCGGCCAAGTCGCGGCGGCAATCGCCCGGGCCTTGATGCTGTCTCGGGAAGAGCGCGACTATTTGATCCACCTGACGGGTGATGTTGCCCCGCTGACCGAAGGACCTTCCCGGTCTGTATCGACCGCAGTGCGGTTTTTGATCGAGAACATGCCGGAGGTGCCCGCGTATGTCGTCGATGCCTCCTGGAACGTTCTCGCGTGGAACGATCTCGCCGTCTATTTCATCGGTGACCTTATCCGCGGGCCGCGGAGCGATCGGAACCTCGCGCGGTGGATGTTCCGGGCACCCGCCGACGACCCGCACTGGTTCGACGAGTCATCGCGTGCTTTCGCCCAGCTCGTTGCGTCCGACTTGAGGTCGTCTTTCCTCCGCTTTCCCGGTGACGGCGAGATCGAGCTGCTGACGTCGGAGCTGGCTCGAGTGTCCGCCCGTTATCGTGAGCTGTCGGAGGAACGCCGACCCGATCCGGCGCCACCGATCAGGAAGCGGCTCCTCATCCCGGGCCGAGGAGAATTCTTCTTCGAGTGCCAGCTGCTGCGCATCGGCGATACCGGCCAGCAACTCGTCACTTACTGCGCAGAACAGAACTCGCCGGTGCGGGACGCGCTCAGGCTATTCGCCGCTGGCGACAGTTCGGCGGAGCCCCTCCCGACCCATTTTTCGACACCGGTGAGCACGGACTAGCGGCCCAGACCGGCCCCAGCGACACGGACGAACGGTACGAGCTAGGTCCGCGACGCACACACGAATCGGGGACCCCGCCGTGCGGCGTCGACAACCTGCGATCAGGAGGGAACCCTGTGTGGCCCTCGTTCGCGTACTTGCATGAGGCGGCGGCTAATGCAATCTCGTCCTCAACCCTGTTCAGCGACCACCCGGATCTGCTCTCGTACAAGAACATCGGCGCCGAGACGGACGGGCTCGAGTTCGGCGACGGTGGTCCGCCGGAGCGGTGCTTCCCGGTTGACATCACCGAGACGAACATGAGCGGCGCGGACCCCGGCCCCATCCGGCTGGCAGTTCTGCTTCGCAAAGACCGCCACGGGGTGGCGGCTGGCGGATCAGGGCTATGGCTCATTGATCGCCAGCTCTGCGGCGTTGATCTGCTTTGTGGCCCAAAGCCGAGGCTCAATCGTGCGCAGGTCCATTCGTCGTCCGGTGGTGGTTGAAGCGGCGAAGAAGGGTCGTCAGCATCTCGACGTCGGCGGCGTCCCAGCCCGCTAGGCGGTCGGCGAACTCGGCGCCTCGAAGATCGAGCGCCGCCGTTACGTGCTTCCGGCCTGTCTCGGTGAGATCGACGATGACGCCACGGTGATCTGCCGGATCCGGCTGGGTCGTCACAATGTCGAGCTTCTTCATTCGACCGATGAGAGCGCTTGTGGAGCTGCGGTCCATTGAGACCTGCGCGGCAAGCACGCTCGGTTTGGTCGGGCCGAAGGCGAACAGCCACCGCGCGAGATGAAACGCGGCCGGTGTCAAGTCGGGATGGAACTGCGCAGCGGAACGCTCCGTCAGAGACCGGGAGGCGCTGAGGAGGGCATTGATCTGGGTGCCGAGTTCGAGCAGGTGGCTCTCGTCGGCCGGGTCTGTCGGCATGCCACTCAGCCTAGCGAGGTAGTTGATAATTGCCCACTACTTGACTATGGTGGGTAAATGCCCATCACTTGTGGGTGTTGACCTCGACGAGAGACCGCGCCTCATGCCGAAGACCATCGTCATCACCGGAGCGACCAGCGGCCTCGGTCGCCTCACCGCGAATCGCCTTGCCGGCGAAGGGACACATCTCGTGCTCGCCGCGCGCAGCCAGGCGAAGGCGGACGAGACCCGGAGTGAGATCCTCACCTCCACTCCCGGCGCGCGAGTGGACATTGTCTTGGCCGACCTCACCCGGATGGCCGACGTGCGCCGTCTCGGAACCGACCTCGCTTCCACGTTCGACAGGATCGACGTGCTGGTCAACAATGCTGGTATCCACGCCTTCGAGCAGCGGACCACAGCCGACGGCTATCCCGAGATGGTCGCCGTGAACTACCTTGCACCCTGGCTACTCACCCGCACCCTGCTGCCGACTCTGATTCGAACGCCGGGAGCACGAATCGTGAACGTCGCCTCGGAAGCGTCCCGGCGGCATGGCACCCTGATGTTGCCCGCCGATCTCACTGACACGGTCCCCTTCACCGCACGCCAGTCCTCACTGCTGTATGGCAAGACCAAGCTTCTGGGCATCATGTTCACCCTGGAACTCGCCCGGCGCCTGGCAGGCACAGGCGTGACGGCAAACTGTCTTGACCCGGGATTCAACGTGACCGGCCTCGGCCGAGAACTCCGCTTCGCCGGACAGCTAGAACGGCTCCTCTCCGTTCTCCGCATCGGTGATCCCCGGCGCGGGGCAGACCTCATCGCGGAACTCGCAATCGCAGCCGAGTACGAAGCGGTCACTGGCGCCTACATCACGCGCAAGAACAACGCCAGAATCGAACCCGCGCCGCCTGGTAGCGATCCGATCCTGCAGACCCAACTCTGGGCCCAAACGGAACAGCTCCTCAACGATCCGATCGAAGGTGATGTCGGCAAGCGACCGCGCATTTGAAGGACGTCCAGAGTGTCCTCGATCGAGCCATAGACCCACGTCCTCAGCGGAACCGCCACCGAGACGTCACGTGAAACGCGGAGGTGGGGACGGCACCAGCGAAGATGGCAACGTGACGAGAACACTCGGCTTCCCGTACGAGTTTCAGCCACAGCCGTGGTCAGAAATCGCGCGCGAGGTCGACGGGGCAGGCGGCGGTCGCTATCTCGCGCCTCTCGTCGCGACCATCGTGGCGTCCCGAGCCTGCTCACAGCTTGCGGCCGCAACACGGGCCCCACTCTGGCCGCACTGGCGGAAGCACTGAGCGTGGTGTGTGGCGATCAACGATTCCGTGTGCTGTCGATCGGCGAGTTCAATCCCGCCCGATCGGTGGGTGCACCTGGGATTGTCGACCAGTTCGTTGACGTGTTGGGCAAGGCTCTCTCAGTCGTAGACCCGACTAACTCCGTCTAGGTCAGAGTCAGAACCACGGCCTGAACCACCCGCAAGGTGGACGGCTCACCGAACGCGGGCCTGATTTCGAGTGTCGATTCCGGTCAGCTGGTTTGCGCGCCTCACGCCCCGACGTTTTCGTAACGCTCGCGGTCGGCCGCGGGTCCCTGCCCGGCGCCGTCGAGCTCAAAGGGATCCTGTTGACGAACGCGACACGAGCCGTGCCATGATGACACGGGCGCAGCGCGGGCGGCGGCCGGAAGGGAACATGATGGCGAAGGCGATCCACTCACCGGAACTCCAGTCGATGATCGACCGGGCGGGCCAGCTGACAGCCGACGAGGCTGAGTCGCTGGGCCGACTGTGGAAGGGCGACGAGGGAATTGTCTTCCCCAAGTTCAACATCGCCCTCGGGCTGGTCGGTGAAGTGGACTACCCCGTCGTCACCAACGAGGCGCTGGTCGACGCATGGCAGCGCGCTCTCGATGCCGCGGGCGATGCTGGTCGCGTTGACGAGATTCACGCCGCCGAAGACGCCGGCCGCGCTACCACTCGCGACGTTCGCCACCTTCACGACGACGCTTACGCGAAGGACGGCGCAGAACAGGCAGTCAGGTCGGCGGTCCTTGCCACGGGCGTCCGCGACCTCATCTCTGACGACGACTACCGCATCCTCACCGCCGCCTGGGCTCACGTGCTCGGAGGGGCATCCGCCTGACCGACGCCGCTTAGCACGCATTCCCGGGTGACACGCTTGCCGTTGGCCGGCGAGCGAGAGGGAGCCGAATCTCGCCCTTAGTCGCGGATGGCGGCGACGGCTTCAATTTCAACGAGTTGGTCTTCGGCATGGCGCTCCTTCGCGTCGTGAACCACCACGACGAGTGTCTCAGGCTCGAGAGGCGAATCGCGCATCGTCCCGTCCACGGGAAACCCGCTGTGCCCGCTACGTGCCTCTCGTTTCGCGTGCGAGTGGGATCCCCGCCGTGCAGCGCGTCCTGCGCGGAGTTAGCGCATCGGGCCGTCGTCAGGCCCGGGTTTTGGATCCTTCGCTGACCGGAGCGCATTGAGCTGGCTTTCGATCACGGGGCGCAGCCGGGCGGAGCTGAGACCAAGCGCCTCGAGGTCAGCTTTGGCCGGGCCCTCGGCGGCAGCGGACAGGAGTAGATGTTCCGTCCCGATGTAGTTGTGGACGTAGTGAAGGGCGATGTCGAGGGAGTGGGCGATCAGATTCTTCGCGTCTGTGCCGAACGGGAGGGAGCCTGCCTGCTCCGGGGTCGCCGTCGGTTCGACCGGGACGAGAGGAGGCAGTCGCAGTGCGGCGAACATGTTCTCATCGGTGACACCGAGGGCGTGAACAGCCCGGGCGGCGACACCTTCCGGCTCACTCAGCAGTGCGCCGACGATGTGGCGAGGCTCCGTCTCTGTGGCGTGCTCGTCGCCGGCAGCAAGCCGACGAGCGACGACCAGAGCGTTGCGTGCTCGCGGGGCGAACCGCTCGAACATCCTGCCGCCAGGGACGAGTTCGGTCGACCGCGCGACGAACCGTTGCTGAGCAGCTTGCTTCGACACCCCCATGTTCTCGCCGATCTGGCTCCAGGAGGCGCCGGAGCGGCGGGCTTGGTCGACGAAGTAGCCGATCAATGCATCCGCTTGATCCTCGATGCGGCCCGAGACCCGGATCGCGTCGGACAAAGAATCGAGAGCGTCGCCGTCAGGATGGATCGCGCGGACGAACGTGATCAGAGTGTCTAGTGAAATCGGGAAATCATTCATGCGTCAAGCGCAGGTTGACGAACTCGCATCGTCAACAACAAATTGACGATCTGACCGTCGGATCCGTGGCACTCCGTCGGGCTTGTGGGCCTGGGTGCTCACGAGTTCACCGTACTCACGCGCTAGGCCGTCGAGGGCGCGGTGGCGAAGATCGGCCACCCGATCTCGGTTCGCCAGGCGGTCGCCTCGGCGGTGTCGTGCGGGCCGACAAGGTAGTACTCCCGAACGGGCCCGTCGACGGCAAGCGAGTGCTCGGTCACGTACGCCCCCAGTGCTCCGTATGCCCGGTCGATGTCGTCGTGCGCTCCGGTGTGAATCGTGGTGGCCAGCTCGACAGCCGGAATCGCCGTGGACACGACTCGGCCCGTTGGCTTCACGACGGACTCGCTCGGGAGGAAGACCGTCGCCTGGCCGTACTCGTTCTCGAGCAGTTCGTTCGAGTAGACGCCGCCAGCGGGGCTTGAGATCTCGATGCCCTGAGCGGACATCGTCGCGTACAACTCGCCGAGCGCGCCTTGATACCAGGTCGACGCATCGTGGATGTGGATTACCTCGGAGATCGCAGCTGTGTGCGTCGCCGGAACGGTGCGGTGGGTGATATCGGCTGTGCTGGCCGACTCGAGTAGGTCTCTGAGGGATGCTACGGCGTCCTGGGTGCGAGCCAGATCGTGTTCGAGGCGGAGCAGGTGGGAAGCGATGAGGTCGTTCCTCTTCCCGACATCGGGTGCGTTCAGAACGGCGCGAATGAGGTCGAGGGGCATGTCGAGATTCCGGAAGCGGCGGATCACCTGAGCGGTCGGAATTTGCTCGACCTGGTAGCGGCGATAGCCGCTGTGCTGGTCGATCTCGAACGGTTCGAGCAACCCCGACTCGTGGTAGTTCCGCAGTGTCTTGACGCTCAATTGCGTCGCGCGTGCGAAGTCGCCGATCGACAGAAATCCGGACATACAGCCCAGTGTGGACTCTCCTCCCACGGGAGAGTCCACAGGCGTCGGATCCTTGACCCTCCCCTTAGGGCAGCATCGAGACTCGAGGCACACCGGGCACACAGCCCACCGATCGACAAGGAGAACCACACCATGTCCACAGAACTCAGCGGCGTGGTCGCCGAGAACATCCAGGCCATCAACCTGCATGACCTAGATGCGTTCATGGCGACCTTCGCTACCGACGCATACGTCAATGACAACCGGCGCCAGATCAACGGAACCCGCGCGATCCTGCGCTGGGCCGAAAAGGAGATCTTCGGCGACAACGTCACCGTCGATCCGGTCGAGGTCACCGATCACTATGGCGAGACCATCATCACCGGCCGCTGGGATGGCACCTACGACAAGACCAACATTCCTGACGAGCTCATCATGGCGAGCTACTACGGCGTCGACGACGGAAAGATCGTCAGCCTGACCATCATCAACAATCAAGCATCGGACTACTAGGCGACACTCTCATCGGAGCTAAGGCGAACGAGGAAGTCTGCACGACTCCGACTCATCGGTCCTCGCACCGGGGCGAGGCTCGATAGGGACAAGGAATGCTCGGTCAGCGCAGTCGAGGTGAAGGCCGACTACATGGCCGGAGCGTTGATCGGGCGATGACGTCAACGCGGCCCAGCCGGATCTTCGTTGTGCGCCAGCCAATCGGGTGCCACCGGGCTGGCCCCTCCAAACATAGGGAACGGCGTCTCGGGCATGTGTGCCAGTTGGTTCCACGGTCGGTTGAGGCCATGCGAGCCGAATTGGCGTGCCGTCGTCACGCGGTCGAGGTCGAGGACGCCGATGAGAATTTCTTCGCCGGGGCCCGCTTGTTGCATGACGGTGCCTTCAGGATCGACGATTGCGCTAATGCCGACGCCGACGGGGTCAGCGGTGTTCAGGTTCACGACGAATACCTGATTGGTGAAGCCGTTGGCACGGGACATGACGAGTTCCATGTCGCGGTCTCGGGTGGTGGTGAGGGTGGGTTGGATGATGACGTCAGCGCCGAGCCAGGCGAGCTGGCGGCTGACTTCGGGGAAGCTTCCGTCATAGCAGATCGCGAGTCCCATTCGGCCGATGTCAGGGATGTCGAACGTCACGAATTCGGAACCTGCCTTCGTTGTTTCGTAGGGAGTCCACGGAAACATTTTGCGGTAGCGGGCGACGATGTGCCCTTCGGGGTCGATGGCGATGGCGGTGTTGTAGAGGTGACCGTCATCGGCGGCTTCGATGAGTGAGCCGGGGACCATCCAGACGTGGAGGTCACGGGCGAGGGCGCTGAGTTTGTCGCTGATAGGGCCGGGTACGGGTTCGGCTGCGCGTGCCTCATAGTCGGGGTCGGAGGCGAGGAGCCTGTCGGGCGCGGTCAGGAGCAGCTCAGGGGCGACCAGAAGGTCGACGTGGGGAAATAAGGCCATGGTGTTCCTGGCCTGCTCTTCGAATTTAGTCCAGGTGGCGGCCGTGTCTTGGGGGACTGGTGCTGTCTGGATGGCGGCGATGGTCAGGATGCGCATGGTCTATTCGCTTTCGGTGAGGGTCGTGGCGACGGGGGTCGCGGTTCGGATTTCGAGATCTTCGGTGACGACGGTCTGGAGCGGCGGGCTGCTGGTGTTGCCGCGAGGGAGGGTGGTCTGCCGGAAGAACTCGGGCAGGAGTGGCCGGATCGCTACGACGGCCAGGAGTCCAAGTGCGAGCGAGCCGATGCCGATCCAGAACACCGTTCCGATGCCGAGCCAGGAGGAGTTGGTATAGGAGGGACTGATGGTTTGGGTGGCGCTGATGATGAGGGCAGCGAGCATCATGATCGCTCCGAGTCCCGGCAGCAGTCCCCGGATGATGAACGTGCGAACCGACCGGAAGTCTCGCCGGAAGTAGACCACGCACGCGATCGCGGTGGCACCGTAATAGGTGGCGATGAGGAGCCCGATGGCGAGAATCGCGTCGCCGATGAAATCCTTTGAGATGGCGGTAAGCGCGAGAAGGACTGCGATACTGAGCCCGCCACACCAGAATGTCGCGACGATGGGGGTGCGCCAGGTGGGGTGGACGCGCTGCAGGGCTGCGGGGAGTGCTCTGAACACGCTCATGCTCAGCCATTGACGGGGCGTGCTGACGGTCACCGTCAGCATTGCGGCGAGGGCCGAGAGCCCGACCGCCAACACGACGACTTTGCCGAAGAAGGGGCCTGTTGCTCCGGGCGCCAGCGCGGAAAGGACGTCTCCCACGACTGCGGGATCCTCGATGCCGTGCTTGCCGAGGCCCGCGTAGGACAGGGCAGCGAATGAGGAGGTGCCGTAGCAAGCGAGCAGGATGATTGTGGATAAAACCGCGGCACGCCCGGGGGTTCGAGAGCTGTCGGATGTTTCCTCGTTAACCGAGATCAAGGCGTCCCAGCCCCAGTAGATGAAAAGGCACAGTAAGACGCCCTGGGTCATCCCGGTCAGGTCACCGGACGCGAATGGGTTGAGCCAGGCGATGCTCGGAGTCTCGGCCCCTGGCAGCGCCGTCCCATTTGCCGCGTGAATGAACGAGCCGAGGCAGAACCCTCCGATTGCGACAATCTGCAGGGCGATGAGGGAGTACTGCAGCAAAGCGGCCACTTCGATACCGCGCGCGGCGATCAGGGTGCTGAAAGCGATGAGACCGCAGCCGATGACCGAGACCGCGACTCCGTTGCCTGCGAGGCTTGTCAGGCCGAAGAAGTCGAGGAGATAGGTGGTGGCGACCTGGGCGAGGGCCGCCATCGCGATGAAGGTTGCGATCTGTGGAACCCAGCCGCCCAGGAACCATCCGGCGGAAGGACCGAAGCTCCGGGACGTCCAGACGAAGGTACCGCCGCAATCGGGCATCTCCTTGTTGAGGTCTCGGAAGGCGAAGGCGGTCAAAAGGATCGGGACGAACCCGAGGAGGAATGCCGCCGGGGTGTACTTGCCCACCGCGACCACGACAAAACCGAGCGTGACAGCGAGGCTGTAGGCGGGCGCCACGGCCGCAAGCCCCAGCGCCATCGAGCGAGCCAAGCCCAACGAGTTGCCGCGCAGTCCCTTGTCGTTGTGTAGATCCGGCGGCCGAAAGTCGAAGGTGGTCCTTGCATCGTTCGCGGTCATCGTGTCGCCCTTCGAGAGTGCGGATTATTTGAACGCTATTCAAACTATTTAAGATGGTGACGTCTAAGAGGCGGGGCAGAGAAAGGTCCGGCGTGAGGGAAGATGGGGGAATGGGCCGCACGAACCGACAGTCCGAGCGACGCACGCATCTCCTCCTTGCGGCACGGCGTGTAGCAGTTCGTGACGGCGCCATGGGGACGACGCTTCGGGCGATTGCGAGCGACGCGGGAATGCAGCCCAATGCAGTGCTCTACTACTTCGACAGTCTCAATGGCGTGATTCGCGACCTGGTCAGAGTCGTCACCGACGAATTCGTCGCACGCATCGAGGCCGATGTCGCGGCGCAGGAACCTGCTTCGGACCGAATGTTGTCGGCTGCCATCCGCGCTGGGCTCACCGACGGTGTTGACGACGACCTTTCCGCGATCTTGTACGAGTTCTGGCCGATGAGCCTTCACGATCCCGAGATCAACGCTGTCAATCGTGTGCTCTCGGATCGGCAAATTGAGATTTATAAACACATTCTCGACGCGGGCAGCGCGAAGAGGATTTTCCGCCCCACACTTCCAACTGGCGAGCTCGCCGAGCTGCTCGTAGGCCTCGAGGACGGTCTCGTCATGAGCATTCTCGCCGAAGGCCGCGACCCGAGCCGCGTCTTCAACTCCGTCCGGCGAACAGCCGAACTGCTGGTCCAAGCTCCTCTGCCGACTCTGGATTAAATTCCTCATCTCGTCGAGTGTCGGCGAGGGACGGACTGCTCTTCCGAACGCTGCAGTGCGTCTTCCTGTGGCGAGATGGGCTCGACGCCCTCGGGGTTTCACCGTGCCCACGGCCGGGGCACTCAAGCACAGGGCGCCGCTCTCGGAACGAAGACAGATGGCTTCGTGGTGAGGTGAATATTTTTGCGATTCACGAAGCGGACCCCGTGGTCCGACCCTCTGAGTGTGGATCGCAGTGACAGCTGGCGGTGGCGCCTACTGATGCTGGCGGAGACCTGTGGAGAGTCTCCTGGTCTCTTCTGGCCCGCTCCTGGCCGTTCCGGGAGGCCTTGCTCTGCGGGTTCGGTGGATGCTGCCCAAAGCGGGAGCATCGAACGCGCGCCTGCCCGGGCGCCTTATGCGCCGTCGTACTTAGGACCTGATCGGCGAGATTCCCCTTCCGGCTGACGGCTGGCCATCGAGGCGATCCATCGAGAGCGTTTGGCGTCAAATTCTCGAAGGTCGCATTTCTCGGGAAGCGGGTCACGAGGTCGCCGTGCCCTGGGTCGAAGGGTTGGCAGGGAACGGATCGCCGAAGGATGTCGTGATCCTCACTGGTCTGCAGTACCTCTGCGGTCTGGACATGACCCACGACGACGACCTGGACCTCGTGCACCATGGAGCGCCCGGCTCTTACGTCCTGCCCGATGACGAAGTCCGGCGACGCTTCACTGTGTGGCTGAAGTATTGCTCCGAGCACGACGCGGATCTGATTGCATGGCTGCAAACGCGACTTGCAAATCGATCTGGCTAGCAACGACTTACTTTCGCCTCGCTCTTCGGGCACGATGAGGTCGTGACAACATCAGATGTGCCAGTCTTAACGATCACTCTTTGGCGGCCAGCCGGCCCCGAAGAGATGGAGCTCGTCCGCCAGACGGGGTCAACCAGATGGCCACCGCGGCTTCCCGATCAACCGATCTTTTATCCCGTTCTCAACGAGGATTACGCCACGAAGATTGCCCGGGACTGGAACGTAAAAGCTTCGGGGGTGGGTTACGTGACTCGTTTCGATGTCGCGAAGTCATTCCTCGACAGGTACGACGTCCAGCAGGTCGGCGGACGCACCATTCTTGAGTACTGGATTCCTGCGGAGGATCTCAACGAACTGAACGACAACATCGTCGGCCTAATCGAAGAAGTGGCCGTTTTCCGCTGAGACGTAGCGTGCTGGCGGAATTTTTGACGTTCGTCCGCGCATGACGAGGGGATTTGTTATTCGCCCAAATCCGGCATCGATCGCACGTTTCGAAGAAATCTTGACGCGGCTCTTCGACTGGTGAGAGTCACAAGCTGGGCGTTCGTTCCGTGGTCGTGAACGAGGTTTTGGATCCGAGGCCGCATGAATTTCCGGTATCCGATGACGTAGCGGACGAATTGCGGAGTGATGTGGTCGTAGACACCGTCTCGTTCGTGCTGGACGCCTCGATATCTGAGTCGCCTTTGTATGATGCCGGCCAGACAGACGAGAGGGTGAATGTCGAGGAAGATCACGGTGTCCGCGCGCGCGAGGCGTATCGGCAGGGTGTTGGCGTAGTTTCCCTCGATAATCCACCGGTCGGTGCGAAGGAGTTTTTCCTGTTCGTCGGTGAAGTCCTGGGCCGGGAGCGGGTTCCATTTTGAGTCGTAGTAGATGGAATCCAGGTGCGTCAGCGGGGCGTTTGTTAGCTCGGCCAACTGGTTGGAGAGAAACGTCTTTCCGGCGCCGCCACAGCCGATCACCGCGATTCGCCCCAGGGCGAGGTTTCGTCGAAAAGGGGCTACGCGCTGGGCGTCGGGTTCGGCATTTTTCTCTCGCACTGCTCCCGCTCCCTATATCCCGTGGAACCTTCCGGGAAGCCTACGCGGGGGACCCTCAACGGAACGGGCCTACAGGCGAACGTCTACCGTCTCGCCCGTCGAGTTGCTTTCAGCCCTGCGGGAAGGTGACGTGCATGAGCGGGCTGTGGTCGATCCACTCCTCGATGGGCTCAACTGGCTGCGAGATGTAGGCGCTGCGGCCCGCCCGCTGTCGGCCGTCGACGTTCTTGTTTTCATCTATGCCATCGCGCAAGCCTGGGCGCTCTCGCCAGAAGGGCTTACCGGGCTCGAACAGGATCCAGCAAACAGCGATCGAGTTGCCGCTCACCGACAGGCGGTCGTCACCGCCGTCGAGCGAATGCTCCGAGGCCCTAGCTGAAAGCAGCGCGGAAGTCCCGTTCGCTGCCGTCGAGCCAACTGACTAGTCAGTGATACCGTCCGACGCATGGAACGAAATGCGGAGCAGACCAAGGCCCGCTTGCTCAAAGCCGCGAGCGCAGAGTTCGCCGCCTACGGCATCGCGGGCGCGCGGATCGACCGCATCGCCGATGCCGCGGCGACGAACAAGCAGATGATCTACGCCTACTTCGGCAACAAGGCCGCCCTCTTCGACACTGTCTTCAGCACCTTCGTCGGCGAATCGCTGACGCAAGTCGACTTCGACGCAGCCGACCTGCCGCAGTACGCCGGCCGCCTGTACGAGCGGTTCGCCGAGGATCCGGAACTGCTCCGCCTGTCGACCTGGTACCGGCTCGAACGACCGGACGGCGAAGGGCTGGAAGCCGTCGTCGCCGTCAACAACGTGCGACTCGATCGCCTTCGCGAGGCGCAAGAGGCCGGAGTGCTGCCCTCCCATTTCAACCCCGTCGAGCTGCTTTCGCTCATCCAGGCGATCGCCACCTCATGGGCGACGATGAACCCCGAGTTCGCCCAGGCATCCGAGCGCGTCGATCGAGCCGAGCGGCGCCGTGCCGTCGTGGCTGCGGTGAAACGCCTGCTCGCAGATGCGCCTCTGGACGACTGACCCGGTCGAGTCACAGCGATCCGCTCACCAACTAGTTAGTTGCCAACGCAGTGACGACGTGCTTGGATTGTCCAAGTAACCAGTTGGTTACTTAGGAGGTTGGTCAGCGCTACCCGCCGGGCTTCCCCGAAGACTCCGAGTAGACGACCAGGCCGACGAGAGGACAACGACATGACAACCACAGGATCCGACCGCGACTACGCCGCCGCACTCGACGAGGCCGAACGCCTCCTCGGCTTCCGACTGGAACGATTCCTCGGCACCAAGCCGACCGAGCCGCCGAACGCTGACGAATTCATGCGGATCGCCGTGATCCAGTCGTTCGGTGACGCCTGGCCCCGCAGCGAACACCTGGCCGTCGCGACGCGGGCTCTGGTCTCCGTGACGATCGCGGCAACCCTCGGAACCCTCGAGCCCCTCCGTGGGCAGCTCCGCATCGCCCTGAACAACGGAGTGAGCAAGGAAGAGATCGTTGAGGCGTTTATTCAGATCGCGGCCTACGCCGGTGTCGCCCGTGCGTTCGAGGGGTACGCCATCGCTGCAGAAGTCTTCGCCGAACACGCTTGAATCCCAATTCGACCGACACCAGGGTCGACGCATGCGGAACGGACGCTTCAGCCGACGCGCGAAGAAGAGTGTTCAGCGCACAGGTGAGAGCGATCGCAGGTGATCGATCGCGGCGTCGAGAGCCGCCTCGAGGGCGATGGTGTCGCGACGCGTCTGACTGAGGAGCAGGCCACCCTGGACGGCTGCGAGCAGCGCGAGAGCAGCGCGGTCGAGGTCGAGATCGGCCGGCAGGATGCCGCGGTCTCGCATGGTCGACAGGCCGTCTCGGAGGAGCCCTTTCCAGGCTTCGAACGACGCCTGGAGGGCGCGGCGGGCACGCAGGTTTGTCTCGACGAGATCGCTGGCGAGACTGCCGATCGGACACCCTCCCATGCAGTGCTGAGCCTGCAGGACGTCCACGATCATGTTCCGCCACGCGCGCAGCCCGTCGAACCCCTCGACGCGCCTCAGGCTTGTGCGGTGGATGTCGAGCACGGTCTGCGTCTGGTGTTCGATGACGGCCAGGATCAGCGCGTTCTTGTCGATGAAATAGTGGTAAAGCTGCGAAGTGTTGACGCGTGCGACCCGCTGGATGTCGTCGATTGTGGCGCGTTCGACGCCAACCTCGAGCATCAGCCGGGACGCGGTCTCGACGATGCGCTGTCGGGTGGCGCGCCCCTTCGGTGTGAGGGGACGGCCGCCCGCGGCGACGAGAGTGTCCGTGGCGGTTTCCATGCGTGAACTCTACCCATTTTAGAGTAGACATTCCATTTTTGAGTCGTGATTATTGGAGCAATCACTCCAAAGGAAAGGCTCACCATGACCACGTACGACTTCTCAGGCCAGACCGCTCTCGTCACGGGTGGCACCAGCGGGATCGGCCGCCAGGTCGCGTTGCAGCTCGGAGCCGCTGGTGCGCACGTCGTAGTGACCGGCCGTGACGCCGAGCGAGGTGCCTCCACCGTCGACGCGATCAGGGTGGCGGGCGGCGTCGCCGACTTCGTCGCGGTCGATCTCGCCGACGCGGCAGCTGTCGCGCACCTCGCCGAGGAGGCCGTTCGGCTCGGTGGAGGTCACGTGGATGTGCTCGTCAATAACGCGGGCGTCTTCCCGTTCGGCCCCACGGTCGGCGTCGACCTCACCACATTCGATGCCGTGATGGCGGTGAACGTCCGCGCGCCCTTTGCCCTCGTTGCAGCCCTCGCTCCTGCGATGGTCGAACGAGGTCACGGTGCGATCGTCAACGTCTCGACGATGGTGGCCTCGTTCGGGATGAGTGGGATGTCGCTGTACGGGTCGTCGAAGGCGGCTCTGCAATTGCTGACGAAGGCGTGGGCGGCCGAGTTCGGTTCGTCGGGGGTGCGCGTCAACGCGGTGAGCCCCGGACCGACGCGCACCGAGGGAACCGAGGTAATGGGCGACGGCCTCGACGCCCTTGCCGCGACGACGCCGGCCGGACGCGTGAGCACCGCCGTCGAGGTCGCCAGCGGCATCGTCTTCCTGGCCTCCGCCGCGGCATCGAACGTGCACGGCGCAATCCTCCCCGTTGACGGTGGGCGACTCGCCGTCTGATTCCACGGCAGGGGCGCAACGCGAACGGCGATCGTGGGCCGTTTCGGGCCTCGCTCGGCCTCCCGCAGGAGATTCCTCAGCGAGCTGCGGGCACGGATCCTCGGAACGACGAGGACGTCTAATTCAATCGTCCGCTCGAGTCGGGGGGCCGGGTGAAGACCTGCCGCGCCGGCCTCTGCCCGCGATTACGTCGACAACGCCGAGTGCGCAGGCGTGCTTGCAGCCTCGCTAGTCGTTCGGCTTGATGAGGCAGAACGGATGACCGGCAGGATCCAGGTAGACACGGAATGTAGGGGTCTCGCTGCCCGTCCGTGTTGCCCCCAATTTCAACACTGCCGCCTCGGCGACATCGAAGTCGTCGATCTTGACGTCGAGGTGGAACTGCTGCGGCGCGGACTGGCTCGGCCACTCGGGTGCGTGGTAGCCCTCCACCTGCTGGAACGCGAGGAGTGGGCGACCGCCGCCTGACGGGGCGAGCTCCGCCCAGTCGGGGTCGTACCCGACGATCTCGTAGCCGATCAGCTCTGAGTAGAACCGGGCCAGCGCCTGCGGTTCGGGGCAGTCGACGATGATTAATTCCAGGGATCCGATCATGGCGACCAAAGTACGCCCGCGGGGCCGCATTGGGTCGGGCGGGCCAGGAGCCTGATTCGCCGATGTAGGGGCACTGGTTCTTGTCCTCAACCAGCGAACACCGGAGTTCAGCGAGAATGGCCCCAAACGCCGAGGAGGCTTACCGTGACCGAGCAGCATGCCCCCACCGTGCCCGTGCGACTTCCCGTCCTCGAGTGGGGAGACCCCGATGCGGAACGCCGAATCGCCGCCCAGAACCCCGACTGGCATCCCGAAGACGTGCACCAGAAGGTCTTGGCCGCCCGTCAGGTCAGCAGGGACACCGTTCGTCGGGTGCTCTCTGACACGGATCCGTGGGACGTTGCGCCGGCCGTTGACGAGTCGCCGGTGCCGGTGTCTTTGCTGGGCGCCGACGTCACCGCACCCGATCTCGCCCTGACCCGGGCCCTCGGCGAGGAACTCGCGGCCGCGAACCCGCTCGTGACCTATGCGGAAGTTGTCGGCGCTCATCACTCGATCCACCGCACGCATCCCGACGCCGTGGTCGCCGCAGTGCTCGCGCGCCTCGGCGTCTCGTCGCCGGAGGCGTGAGCCGGACCTGCGACGCCGAGCCGCGAGGCATGTTGCGTCGCGTGACGCGACCAGGTGCATCTCCGGCGATGTCTGCCTACTCTCGTAGAGACCTCATGCCGATCGTCGGCGGTCGAAAGGATCCCCATGTCGGAGAAGCAGCCTCGCCGCAGCGTGCACCTCGAACAACTCGAGTCAGCCGCGTGCGAGATGTCGAGCTTCGACGAGGGTCATGATCTGCACCCGATCATCCGTCGTGCCGCTCTTGCCACGCCGTCGCAGTGGGTCGACGCGGTCGTCGTCACCGCCTCGGTCGATGGCACGGTCAGCCTCGTTCGACTGGAAGACTCCAGCCCCGTGGTGCTCTGGCACCACGCCGACCTCGGCGACATCGTGGAGCCCGGCTCGCCGGTCGCCCTGCACGGGGTCTACGGCGTCCTGGCGATCGGTGACGAGCTCGTGAGCGTGCGCGCCGCTTGATCGACGCGGCACGACTCACACATTCTGGGGTCGTACAGGAATTACATCGCGCCCATCATCGACTTCATCGAGCCCATCATGGCCTCGCACATGTCGGCGCAATTCATGCAGACCTGAGCGCACATCTTCGCGGCGGGGTTCATGTCACCCATCGCCATGCAGCCGTCGGCGCAGGCGCGACACATCATCATGGTGGACTCGAGCATCGACATCATGGCCGTCATGCCCATCTCGCTGGTGGGCATCGGGCGAAGCATCATGCGCATCATCGTGTTGCACATCTCGGCGGTGCTCATGCACATCGCCATCGAGGGCATGCCCTCCATGGTCATCGAGCTGGCGCACATCGTGCAGGCCTGCTCGGCTGCGGCGCAGGACTCCATGCACTGCTGCATCATGGTCATGTCCATGGCCGCCATCGGGCCCTCCATTTTTTCGGAGAGCATCGTCATCATCGTGGTCGTCTCGTTCATCAGGTTCTCCCACCGCTCATCGGCCGAGGCCGGAGTGCCTCACCCTCATGTCGTAACACTTCGTAACATTAGCGGAAGCTCGAGCCTCTCTCGAGGCATCGGCTGAAGTCGACAGGCCATTCACAAGGCCCGCTGCCCCGAACTAGTCCGCGAGGCTGAAGTCGTCAAACGAGAACCCCGGCGACACGACGCACGAGACGAGCGCTTCGCCGTCGGACGGCAGCGTCCGCTGCCACACTCCGCCGGGCACGAGCCCCTGGGCGACCTCGCCACCGGAAGCGGAAACGACACCGAAACCAGCACCGAAACCGGACCCGAGCAGGATCCGTGACACCGTGGGATCCGAGATCGCCCCGCCCTCCGCATCCGAGCCCGCCGGCGCGACGGGCGCCGGGCCTGCGCCGCCCAACTCCAGCACCAGCGGGTCGGGCCCGTGCCACAGCCAGATCTCGTCCGACTCCACGCGGTGCCAGGCCGAGGCTTCGCCGGGCGGCAGCAGGAAGTGGATGAGGGTCGCGGCGGGACGAGTCCCGGCCTCGGTCGAGAGTGAGCCCGGTGAGGTCCAGGTGCGGCGGTACCAGCCGCCCTCCGGGTGCGGCTCCAGGCCGAGGGCCGCGGCCCGCGGGGGGACGGCCAGCCACTCAAGCAGGGTGCCGTCCACGGCGCGCCGGGCGACCAGGCCGGGAGCGGGCGGTGTCTCGCCGGCGGGGGTTGTTGGATCCTGCGTCATGGCTTCTCCTGAGGCGAGGGCGAGGGCGAGGGCGAGGGCGAGAGCGAGAGCGGGGCCGAGGGCGGGGTAAGGGCACCGTCGACGGCACGGACGACGCCTCGGATGACGGTGCCGACGGCGCGACCGGCGCCGTCCTCGACCAGCTCGGCGAAGGCATCGGGCACGGTGCGCGCGTCGACGTCGAACACCGAGAGGTCGGCCCGGGCGCCGACGGCGAGGTGGCCGATCCGGTCGGGCCCGGTGTCGAGACCCATGGCGTGGGCGCCGCCGAGCGTCGCGGCGGTCAGCAGGCGCGCGTGCAGGTCGTGCCCGCCGTAATGCTGCGACCGGGCGACGAGGTGGAGGGCGGTGACGTCGGCCATCAGGTCGAGCGAGGGCGACGAGGAGAGGGAGTCGGTGCCGATGGCGATGGCGCTGCCCTCGCGCAGGTAGTCGGCAACCGGAGGAGGGTCGAGACCGATGACGGCGTTCGACCGCGGACAGAGGGCGACCGTCGTGCCCCGGGCGCGCAGGAGCGCCCGGTCCTCTTCGGTGAGGTAGACGCCGTGCGCCACGTGGCAGTCGGGGCCCAGGACGCCCAGGCGGTCGACGAACGAGGTCGCGCTCGCTCCGAATCCGAGGTCGCGCAGGGCCCGGAAGCTCGGGACCCCGACGAACCGCCAATCCTCGTGGCGTTCGCCGTCGGGGGTGGGCACGCGCTCGCCCTCGAAGGCCGACTCGCCGAGGTGCAGGTGCAGCCGCAGGCCCTGCTGCCGCACGATGTCCGGCAGTTCGAGAAGAGGCTCGACGTCGAGCGAGTAGGGCGCGTGGGGCGACAGGCCGACACCCGGATCCGGCGGGATCAGCGCGAGCTCGTCGAGCACCTGCCCGCGCCCACGTTCCTTCCAGGCGGCGTTCTCCCAGTCCATGACCTCCCAGTACGCGATGCCGCCGAGGCCTGCGTCCGCCAGGGCCGACGCCGCCTCGAGGTCGGTGACGACATCGGCCACGCTCGTGACGCCGGCTTGAACGGAGAGCGAGGCGCCGAGCGCGGCCTCGGTCTTCCAGCTGTGGGGCTGCTCGTAGACGGGGCCGAACGCCCGAGCCCAGTCGTCGAAGCCGTCGTATGACGACGCGCCCACCTCGGCCATGCCGGTGTACTGCAGATGCGTGTGGGCGTTCACGAGGCCGGGGAGGATGGCGCCCGGCCACCGCCGCTCGCTGTGCGAGAGTCCGACCGACGCCAACTGGTCGAGCACCCACGAGCGCTCGCCGACGTGCAGGATTCGGCCGCCCTGCACGGCAACGGCTCCGTCGAGGATGGGCGGCGCGGTCATCGGTACGACGATGCGCGCCGAGTGGACGACGATCGAGTCGGCGCTCATCGCGCGTCTCGCTCGGCCGGTGCGTCTTGCGCGCCGTGCGCGTCTTGCGCGTCGCCGTCCGACGTCAGCGGGCCGAAGCGCGTGGTGCGGGTGTCGAGGGGCGCAGGATTCAAAGGCCGCCCGCTGGTCTCGTCGACCCCCGTGTCGTCATCGGAGCGGAGCCCGAGGGTGTCCAGGGCCGCGGCCGCGATCCTGCGATCGGTATCGCCGTGAACCGGATGAAGCTCGGGCCCCAGCCGACCGGAGCCGTCGAGCAGGGTCCGCACCGCCTCGAGCTGCACGGCGAACGAGAGGTCCATGATCTCGATCGGGTTGCCTTCGCCCGCGGTGATGTTGATGCAGCCGCCGTCGTCAAGGACGATCACGTCGTGCCCGTCGTCGAGCCGGAACCGCTCGATCTTCGGTGCGACGGTGTCCCGCGTCGCACCCGCGGCCACAGTGTCGTCGACGGCGACCTCCTGGTCGACGCCGCCCGCCACGGCGACCACGGCGCCCGGCGCGCAGGCGCGGAGCACCTCGAGCGAGATCGTGTTGCGCACCCCGGTCGCCGATACGACGAGGTCGGCCTGCCGCACGGCCTCCCGGAGCGGTGCGACGTCGTACCCGGCGAAGGCCGCCTGGAGTGCGCGGACGGGATCCCTCTCGCTGATGACGACTCGGATCCCGGCGGCGGACAGCGCGCGCGCCACGCCCTCGCCCACGTGGCCGAAGCCTGCGACGACGGCTCGCCCGCCCTGCGTCACCCGCTCGCGAACGTCGGCCGGAGCCGCGTCGAGGAGGTCGAGGATCGCGAACACACACGACTGGCCGGTGCCGTAGCGGTTGTCGAAGAACGTCTTCGTCAGTGCATCGTTGACCGCGATCACCGGCAGGCGCAGCTCTCCGCGCTCGGCCATGGCTCGCAGGGGCCGAAGGCCACTCGTGGTCTCCTCGGCCGCGCCGATCATCGTGTCGAGAACCGCCGGGCGCAGCTCGTGGGCCAGCCGGATCACGTGGGAGCCGTCGTCGAGCAGGATGTCCGGGCGCCGATCGAGCAGCTCGAGCGCGAGATCGCGCTGCTCCGCAAGCGTCGCTGTGCTCGACGCGAAGACGTCGAGGCCCTTCCGGCGGAGGGCCGAGGCGACCTCGTCGTCGGTCTCGTCGGCGTGCGCGTACACATCGACGACTGCTCCCGCGTCGCGCAGCAGCAGGGCGAGCACCGCGGTCTTCGGTTCGAGCACCATCGCGACGGCGAAGCGGAGGCCGTAGAGACCCTCCGCCTGCCCCAGCTTGGCGGCGAGTCCGGTCGACACCGGCATGAATCGCTGCGCCCAGGCGATGCGTGCGTCGGCGTCGGTCGCAGGATCCCACGCGGCCGGGTTGCCACTTCGCGTCACCGCGTACAGGTCTTCCGACACGTCGGACAGGGCCACGACGCCGGCACGGACGGGTCGGAGCGGGCCGAGGGCATCGAGCTCGAGGGCGGGGGCCGCGGATCCTGCGTCGATCACAATCAACGGAGCGCCCGGCTGCCGCGTCGCGATTTCGCGAACGGCCGCGGTGCTCTCGGCGGAACTCCCGGTGCACCAGAGGTGATCGACGCGGTCGCCTCCCGCGTCCGCTTCGCGTGACCCGAGAGTGGTCAGGATCCTGAAGAGGTCCTCAGCATCAGGCCCGTTACCGATGATGCGGAACCGCCGCCCGGCCACGACGAGGTTCGTCGCCCTGGCGAACCGCCGTACCGCCTGAAGCCCAGTCACCCCGTCAGTCTGACAGCTGAGAGCCACCGTGATGGACACAGAAGAAGCCGCGTTACGACCGGTACTCAGTAGACAGGAACGGCACGGTACTATCCCTTTCACCGCAGCCCCTCGAACGAAAGTCCCTCGTGTCTCGACCCCGCCCCCGCGCCGCGCTCCTCGGCGCCGCTGTCACCGCTCTGGCCGTCGTGGCCGCCCTCTCCGGATGTGCCTCGTCCAGCACCAGCTCGAGCGGCACCGTCGCCTCCGGCAAACTCACCATCGCGACCGGGCAGCCGGCCTACTCGCCGTGGGTCGACGACAACAAGCCTCAGTCGGGCAAAGGCTTCGAGGCGGCAGTCGCCTACGCGGTCGCGGCGAAGATGGGATACAAGAAGAGCGACGTCGTCTGGACCCGCACCACCTTCGACAGCGCCATCGCGCCGGGTTCGAAGAACTGGGATCTCAACATCCAGCAGTTCACGATCACGTCCCAGCGCAAGAAGGCCGTCGACTTCTCGGC
>JAODMX010000373.1 GCA_025464735.1 Frondihabitans sp.
GTGACTCGATACGAGAGCACAGCCACCGCTCGCGGCGAACGATCGGAGAAACTGTCTCAGCCAGTGGATCCCCTCAGGATCGAGGCCGTTCGCAGGCTCGTCGAGAATGAGAAAGTCGGGAGCGCCGAGCACTGCGATTGCTATGCCCATCCGCTGGCGCATACCGAGCGATAGCGATCCCACTCGCTTGTGGCGCACATTGTCGACCCCCACGGCCGCGAGACATTCACGGACGCGTGCTCTTCCGACACCTACAAGAAGCGCAGCAAGAAACGCCGTCTCGAAGACACTGCGTCCCGGATGGTGAGCAGACGCGTCCAGAAGGACGCCAACGGTTCGCCCCGGACGGGAAATCTCGGGAAGCGGAACGCCCTCGAACAGCGCCGAGCCTCTCGAGGCACGGGTATGCCCGACGATCATGCGAAGCGTGGTGGATTTCCCCGATCCGTTCGGCCCGATGAACCCTGTCACGCTCCCCCGCCGACAGCGGAACGAAACGTCGTCCACGACTCTCTTCGCCGCGTACTCCTTGCTCAACCCCGACACGACGAGGCCACTCGTTCCCGAAGTCATCAGTGGAACCAGTTCCAGAGATCCCAGCCGGTCACCCAGATTTGAATTGCGGTCGCAATCGCGCAGAGGGGTTTCCAGACATATTTGACGAACCAGCTGTATGCGTTCTTCACGCCGGTGGAGAATTTGGACCACCAGCCGGGGAGGGCCTTGATGATCTTGACGGCCGCATCGATCATCGGCTTGAGGTTCGCGCGACTCTCTGGAGTGTCAGCAGGCCGCGGGACCGAAGGCCCGGGGCTCGGCACCGGACGCGGAAGCGTGTCGGACGTCACGATCGCTGTTGCTTCGAGACCTGGCGCCACGTGGGCAGTCGCCGATGGCGAGGCATTCGCTATCGAGGAGACCCCTAGGACTCCTGGGGAGACGAGGACCATAACGGCCGCCACCTTATAGCGCAGCTTCCAGCGGGTAGAGTCTTGTGGCATTTCAGTTCTCCCGACTCTCGAGCACGGTCCTTCCGCTCTCGAGACGCCTCACAGCAGTGATAGCTGCGTGAGGCGGAGGTGGAGCCTCTAGACCAGGGGTTCCACCTCACCAGGAACTATTCCGAATAACCAGAATTCATGTCAAGTTGTACGTGTGACATTTAAGAGCGATCACAACACCTCAGCCCACCTCGACGACGAAGTCGGCGGACGCGCGCGTCGCGCGAATCAGGCGCGCATTCGTCTCGTCGGGGCCATCGACCCAGGCGACCGCATCGGCGTGCGACTTGCCGAACGCCTCGTGGCGCGCGATCAGCCACTGGCGGCGTGTCGACGGAGGAGTGTCGACGAACCACACCTCATCAAAGACGGCTCGGATGAGGGGCCACGGCTCGGAAGCCGCGAGCAGGTAGTTGCCCTCGCTGATGACCACGGGCACCGACCGCGGCACGGCGATCGACGAGCCGATGCTCTCTTCGTGCGAGCGGAGGTAGGTCGGGGCGTAGACGACCTCGTCGGATCCTTGTCGTAAACGCTCGAGCAGGGCCAGGTATCCGTACGCATCGAAGGTGTCGATCGCACCCTTGCGCTCCGTGCGACCGAGGCGTTCGAGCTCCGCAGAGGCGAGGTGGAACCCGTCCATCGGGGCGACGACTGCGGCGATGTCGAGCTCAGCGAGAGCGGAGACGAGCGAGCTTGCGACCGTGCTCTTACCGCCGCCCGGTTCACCGGCGATGCCGAGCAGGATCCGGGTCTCCGACCGCGCCTCCCGCAACGATCGAACACGGTCGATGAGGATCGGCATCTGCATCGAACCAGTCTGCCCGAGTCGGCGGACTATGACGTTCGGGTTAACTCCGGAGCGTTCCTGAATACTGAGCACTGATCGACAGGCCAGAATGTGGTCATGGAATCCGACCTTCGAATCGTCAGCTACAACCTTCGCGAGCATCTCGCGATCGGAGAACTGACGGGACTCGTCGATGCGCACTCGATGGACGTCCTCTGCCTGCAGGAATGCGACAGCACCGACATCCCCGACGAGATCCTCGGCCTCACGCTGGCGGCATCGACGAAGACGAACCGTCTCGGCCTTGCCCTCTACTATCGCGAGGAGCGGTTCGAGCTCCTCGGCACCCACCTGTTCACGCTGATGAAATCGATGCACGACCGAGTCATGGCACCCGCCCACGAGCGATTGCTCGCGGCGCGGCTCCGCGACCGCAGCACGGGCCAGGAGCTGATCGTGGCCGACTTCCACGCCGCCCCCCTCACCGCGACCAACTCCCTCCGCCGAAAGCAGATCGGCCTCGCGCATGAGAAGCTCCACTCCCTCGCGGCAGGCGTTCCGACCGTGATGGTCGGCGACTTCAACTACCCCTGGTTCCGCAAGGGGCTCCGGCGCCACCTGCTCAAGACGGGCTACGAGCTCTCGATCACCGATGAGCCGACGTATGCGCGCTCGGGATTCAGCGGTCACTTCGACTTCGCGACAACGATGGGGATGAAGATTGCCAGCGTGCTCTCCCTGCCGCAGGGCAAGTCGGACCACCGGCCGATCCTGCTCCTCGCCAGCGTGGCCGCCGTCTGAAATCAACGAACATTCTTCGCAGTATGTTTCATGTGAGGATTGCCGCAGCCCGGGTGATCTGATTAGTATCTGTAGTACGCCACTGATCCGGCGATGGCGGGAGCTCTTCTATTCGGGTAGAAGACTCCCGCCCTTCTCATTGGCGCGTGCGCTGACGAACACGGTCCCGTGTACTGTTCGTTAAGCCCTCAAGTCAGTGATCGGACGGTTCACGCGTGTCAGACCCCCAGCTCTGCACCGTTCCGGGCCAGGCACATGGCTGACGATCGAACCTCCCGAACCCTCCTTCGTGAACGGGTCCACGGGGAGATCATGCGGGCGATCCTCGACGGCACGCTTCAGCCCGGCGAGCGCCTCCGCGACGACGAGCTGACCGCGTGGCTGGGCACCAGCCGCGCACCGATCCGTGAGGCCCTCGGATCCCTCGCCGAAGTCGGGCTGGTCGAGATGTCACCGAATCGGTTCACCCGGGTCGCGACCATCTCCCCTCGTCTCTACGCCGAGAGCGCCGCCGTGTGGGCGACGCTCGTGACCCGGGCCCTGCACTGGGGCATCCTCGATTTCCCACCGTCGTCCCTGCCACGACTTGAGGCGTTAAGCGCCGAGTTGCGCGCCTCAGACCCGGCCCACTTTCCGCCGGGGCCAACTGTCATCGATCGGTTCCTCGCGGAGATCACCGTCCACTGCCGCAACCAGGTGCTGCTGGAGACGATCCGCATGCACGATGCGCTCCTGCAACTCGGTGTCAACAGCTTCAAGGGTTTTCTGAAGAGCGAACCGATCGCCGACTACTTCGATGAACTGGTCGCCCGATGTCGCGAGCACGATATCTCCGGGTTCGAAGCCGGCATGCGCGAGTTCCTGGCCGGACCGATGCGCACCTTCGTCGAGACGATGACGGGACACTACGGGGTTCAGCTTCCGGGAAGGGGGACGCCCGATGCCGGTGCCAGGGCGTGACGTGACGCTCCAGCCGAGCCGCCGGCTCCTGACGGACGACGTGTTCGACCGTCTGCGCGACGACATCGTGAGGGGGCGTCTGAAACCCGGCGAAAGGATCCATGACGTCGAGCTCGCGGCTCATCTCGGTCTCTCGCGGGCCACGGTTCGCACAGCGCTCCTGCGCCTGACTGATATCGGTCTGGTCGAGGCTGTCCCCAATCTCTACACGCGGGTCACCTTCATCGATCTCCAGCGCTACCTCGACACCCAGGACACCGCGCACGCTTTGTACACCTTCGCCGCCCGCTTCGGCACTCCCCTGCTCCGAGACGAGCACATCGAGGCGATGCGCTCGTGGTCGGCAAGGCTCGGCCACCGACACCGGGCGGACCTCGAGGCCATCTACTCCGGTGAGGTCATCAAGGGCTTCTTCACCGCCTTCGTCGACTCCCTCGACAACACTCCGCTGCGGAACACCATCGCCCGGCTCTGGCCGTCCGCGCAGCGTGTCCTCGCCCGCTACGCCCACCTGCTTCCCGTGCCCGAGATCGACGCGGCGTTCCTCGCGGTCGTCGAAGCCGCTGCCCGTCGCGACGAAGCCGGTGCCGCCAGCGCTCTGACCGCCTACTACGAGGGGCCGCTCGAGGTGTTCCATCAGCGCCTGCGCGCGCTGCCCGAATTCGCCCGCGTCTGACCACCGGGCGGGTCGTCACGGTGCCTGGGAGGCGAGATGTGTACGCGTATGACGGAGCCCCCTCGAGCGGCCGGATCCGCGGGTTAGCCTCGAATTACGAACAGACCCGTCAAGAAAGCCGAGCGCCGCCCCATGTCCTCCCCCTCCGAATACGATTTCGAGACCCGGCAGATCCACGCGGGCACCGCCATCGAAGGCGAATTCGGTTCGCGCATCACGCCGATCTACCAATCGGCCGGCTTCGTGTTCGACTCGTTCGACGACGGTCGGGGGCGGTTCGACGGCAGCATTCCTGGGCAGGCCTACGCCCGGACCGACAACCCGACGAACGCCGCTGTGGCACGCCGACTCGCCGACCTCGAGGGCGGGGCCGGTGGCCTTCTCACTGCGAGCGGCACGGCCGCCATCGCGCTGACCTTGAACGCCCTCGTGACCGCCGGTGACCACGTGCTCGCCACCGCCAGCCTCTACGAGGGCACCAGAACCCTGTTCGCGAACAGTTTCGCCCGCCAGGGCGTCGAGATCGAACTGATCCCCGCCGACTCATCGGACGACGAGTGGCAGAAGGCGATCCGTCCGAACACGAAAGCGCTCTTCACCGAGACGATCCCCAATCCGAAGAACGACGTCGTCGACCTCGAACGCCTCGCCGGCATCGCCCACGCCGGCGGATTCCCCCTCGTCGTCGACAACACGGTGGCGACCCCCTACCTCAACCGTCCGATCGAGCACGGCGCCGACCTCGTCATCCACTCGACATCGAAATGGCTCTCCGGCCACGGCGCCGTGATCGGCGGTGTCGTGATCGATGCCGGCACCTTCGCCTGGTCCTCCCACGCCGACCGCTTCCCGCAGATCGCCGAGCCGTCGCCTCGCGGCGTCCCTTCCTACGTCGAGAGGTTCGGCCGATTCGCGTTCCTCACCTACCTGCGCAGCGTGACCGCTCTCGACTACGGGCCCACCCTTCCCCCCACGAGCGCGTTCCTTTTGCTCCAGGGCATCGAGACGCTCTCGCTCCGGATGGAACGCCACGTCTCCAACGCCCTCGAAATCGCCCAGTGGCTCGACCATCATGACGAAGTGTCGAACGTCGACTACCCCGGGCTCGTCAACAACCCGTCGTACGCTCGCGCGCAAAAATACCTCCCGCAAGGATCCGGGGCGGTCGTCACCTTCGAGCTGGCCGGCGGTGTCGAGGCCGCGCGCGCGTTCATCGACTCGCTCCAGCTCATCAGCAAGATGACGCACCTCGGCGACGTCCGGACCCTGGCGATCCATACCGGATCCACGATCCACGGGCACCTGACCGAAGAGGAACGTCTCGGCCGGGGCATCACGCCCGGCACAATCCGTCTTTCGGTGGGCCTCGAAAGCGTCCGCGACCTCCGGCACGACCTGGAGCGCGCTCTCGGCAACGCAGCCGCCGCGTCTTCCTCAGCGCTGGCTGCAGCGGCTGAGGCGCCGGCTGCTGACTCCGAGGCGGGCCTGGTCAGCGCTCAGTAGCTGGTACTGCGAACCCTCGTCCCAAGCGGCCGAGTGCCAAGCGGAACCTGCTGGCGCACGAACGCGGCGGATCCGAGTTTCCCGATCGACCAGACGAGCATCACGACGAGCAGGAGGTTGCGTAGCCCCAGCACCGCGGTGATCACCGGGTTCAGCTCCATCAGCGCGAAGTAGAAGGTCGGGAAGACCAGAGTCGTGAGAACGGCGATCGCCAGCATCAGGATGGCCGGCACCTTCCAGTCCGGCGGCCGGAGCACGAGGCCCACCGCCACGATCGGAGCGAGCCAGAGCATGTACTGCGGCGACCCTACCTTGTTGAAGACGATGAAAGCCGATGCCAGGCTCAACGCTCCGAGAAGAACAAGGTCGACCTCCCGCCCCATCGAGTGAGGCAGGGCGCTGAGTCTGCGCGTGGAGACGGCGAGCACCACCACGATGGCCGCCATGACCCCGAGCATGATGAAGGTCGCGTTCGCGACGAGCCAGGCGTCACCCGGCCCCGTGACCTCCTGCGTGATGAACACGTGGTCGTGGAACGTCCTGTCGCCGGGAACACGGAGCACCGCGAGCCACAGCCACGGCGTCGACAGCGGAGCTTCGACCTGGAGCGGGCGCCCGTTCTGATCGTTGACGAAGCTCAGCAGATGTGAGCCGCCGCCGCCGAGCGTCACGACGAGCGCGACGCCGACGCTGACCACGAGGCCCATGGTGACGACGGCCCAGCGCTTCGTGGAGGCGACGACCACGGCAACGACCACGGCGGCGGGCCAGACCTTGATCCAGGTTGCCGCCGCGAGGAGCAGGCCCGCTACGCGCGGTCTCGTGCCGAGGAAGAGTAGGGCGATCACGACCGCCGGCGCGGTGAAGCCTTCGAGCCGCAGCAGATCGACGGGTGCCAGGATCCCGATGATCAGCACCCACCAGCCGGCCGCGGTTTGATCTCGCAGCCGCCTGCCCCAGCGGATCAGGGCACCGAGCGCGGTCGCGTTGGCCGCGGTGATCAGCACCATCCACACGACCTCGTAGAGGTCGGGCCCGAGAAGCCGCGGCAGCAGCACGGGAAGCAGCGCGCCGGCGGGATAGACCCAGTCATGGTCGAAGACCGGCCTCACGCCTCCGGCGATCGCCTCGGTCGCCCAGCCGCTGTAGACGGGCAGATCGCCGCCGAACTGGCCGGTGAGCATCATCGGGATCAGAAGGACGAAAACGACCACGTGAATCAGGCCGAAACCGGCCCAGAGCGCCCGCGGGTCTTGACGAAGGCGGTGCCAGCGCTCTGACGCGCTCACGCTCGCTGTGCCACTGGCCGCGCCCGACAGGTTCGTGGGGCGGTCAGGGGAGCGGACAAGCACGCACCGAGCTTAGGACCTTTTGCTGAGCGAACTCGGCGGCTTCGCCCTGCCCCTCGGCGGCGCCCGGCGCCGTCGCGTCGGCGCTCAACGCGGCTTCGCCCGGAAATCGGACTGCGCACCAATCCGCGACGTGGTGCCGAGTCCGATTTTCGGGCGAAGTCCGATTTTCGGGCCAAGTCCCACCCGCGGGCGACGCACCGACGCCGACCCAGGCGCGCACCGATCACCGCACGGGAACCCCCGCCTCGACGAGCAGACGTCTCAAGCGCCACGGCTCTACGAGATCGCGCCAGTCGACCCGGACGACCGTGCGGACCTCAGGAAGCGCGAGCAGTCGACGCTCGCGGCGACGCTCGTCGAGCACAACACGGCTGGCAGAGCGTCCGTTGCGGTAGCGCTCGTTCAGATACTTGATGTCTCCGTCGAACTCGATCACGACGCCGTACTCGGCGAACCAGAAGTCGACGGCACCAATGTCGCCGAGCGAGTCGGAGAAGATTCGCTGCAGCTCAGGAGAAGGAGCACCCAGCTCGAGAAGTCGGCATCGACACCACGACTCGCCCGCCGAGTCGGACCTGGGCGACGCGAATTCGAGAGCCCGCCTGGCGGCAACGCGGCCACGCGCGTGAGGACTCGCAGCCAATGCCGCAAGTAGCGCGGGCGAGGACACGCCAGGGCGGCGCAGAGTCGCGTCGATCGTGGCCACGGCTGCGGCAAACGGCGCTGTCAGCGCGACGTCGACGGCCGTCCTCTCGATGGTCGTCACACGGAGCCCATCGATGAGTTCGACGTCGCCGCCGCCGATCGGCCCCGCATGGACGACGACCCCGTTCCACGACTGACCCCTGAGGCGCTCCGGATCCGTGGCGTGCACAGCACGAGGCCACTCACCCAGCAGAGGGAGACGATGAACGGCCACCGCTGAGCAATGCGACACCACCAGTCGCGAACGGAGCGAGGGAATCGCGGCCCGGACTCGGAGTCGATGACGATCGGCGTCGTCGAGTTCGCTCCACTCGGAGGAGCGCGCGAATACTCCCGCGTGAACGGCGACTAGCGTGCCTCGGGCGGCACCGCGGCTGAGACGGCGTGCCTCCCGCGAGTCAGCGCCGTACGCGGCGGCGCGGAAGAGGGACGGGAGCGAACTCGGCGGAGGACCTGCGGCAGGCATGGAGGCAGGATGCCGGGTGCGATGCCCCGGATCCTGCGGTCCTGACAGCCCTGTGGAGAACTAACGCCGAACCACGGTGTGTGGAGGAAGAGAGGAGCGGAACCTCACAACCCCCGCGCCAACCGGTAGTACGCGGCGTTCCACTGCACCTCGCGGCGGAACTCGCGCAGCGTCGTGTGCTCGTCGATGATCAGCAGCTCCGTGCCCGCCATGAGCGCGAAGTCCTCGAACGCTTCGAGTCCCACGGCCGTCGACATGACGGTGTGGTGCGCGGCGCCGGCGGTCAGCCAGGCCTCGGCCGAGACGGCGAACGAGGGGCGGGGCTCCCACACGGCGCGACCGACCGGCAGGTTCGGCAGGTCGGCGTCGGGCTCGACAACGTCGACGACGTTGGCGGTGAGGCGGAACCGGTCGCGCATGTCCGAGAGGGCAACGACGACTGCCGGCCCCGGATCCGCGGTGAAGACCAGGCGCACCGGGTCGTCCTTGCCGCCGATCCCGAGCTCGTGGATCTCCAGGGTCGGCCGCGACGACGACAGCGTGGGCGAGACCTCGAGCATGTGCGCACCGAGGATCTTTTCGGCGCCGGGCACGAGATTGTAGGTGTAGTCCTCCATCAGGGACGCGCCGCCGGGGAGGCCCGCGCCCATGACGTTGGCTGCCCGCACGAGGATTGCGGTCTTCCAGTCGCCCTCGGCGCCGAACCCGTAGCCCTCGGCCATCAGGCGCTGGACCGCGAGGCCGGGCAGCTGCTTCAGGGCGCCGAGGTCTTCGAAGTTCGTAGTGAACGCGCCGAAGCCCCCCTCCTCGAGGAAGGACCGCAGCCCGATCTCGATCGCAGCGCCGTCGCGCAGCGACTGGTGCCGCTCGCCATCGCGCCGTAACGACGGGACAACGTCGTACGACGCTTCGTAGACCCCGACCAGCGCGTCGATGTCGGCGGCCGAGGCCGCCGCGACGGCCTCGGCCAGCTCGTTGACGCCCCAGGTGTTCACCGACACCCCGAAGACGTGCTCCGCCTCGGTCTTGTCGCCCTCGGTGACCGCGACGTTGCGCATGTTGTCCCCGAAACGGGCAAGGCGCAGCGAGCGCGTCGCCGCGTAGCCTGCGGCCGCGCGGATCCACGTCCCGATCTCAGAGATGACCCGAGGATCCGAGACGTGCCCGACAACGGTCTTCCGCGCCACACCCAGTCGCGACTGGATGTAACCGAACTCCCGGTCGCCGTGGGCCGCCTGGTTGAGGTTCATGAAGTCGAAATCGATTTCAGCCCAGGGCAGCTCGACGTTCGCCTGGGTGTGGAAGTGCAACAGCGGCTTCTGCAGCGCGTCGAGCCCTGCGATCCACATCTTGGCGGGGCTGAAGGTGTGCATCCATGCGGTCACGCCGATCACGTCGTCGCGGGCGTTGACCTCGAGGGCGAGACGGCGGATCGCGTCGGAATCGGTCAGCACCGGCTTCCAGACCACCTTGACCGGGATGCCGTCGGCGGCGTCCAGAGCTTCAGCGATGACGGTCGACTGGTCGGCGACCTGACGAAGCGTCTCTTCGCCGTAGAGGCCCTGCGAGCCGGTGAGGAACCAGACCTCGTAGTGGTCGAGGGTGGTTTCGAGCTTGCTCACTTGGTGGCTCCTTCTGGCGCTTGGCCGTACACATTTTGATAGCGGTCGAAGAGAGCGTCGATGCTCTCCTGGGGAATGGGGAGTGGATCTCCGAGCTGACGTGCAATGTGCACGGTCCGCGCGACGTCCTCGGTCATGACGGCGGCTTTGACAGCGTCTTTCGCGTCTCGGCCAATCGTGAAGACACCGTGGTTCTGCATCAGGACAGCCCGCGAGCGATGCCCGGTGAGCGTCGCCACGACCCCGCGACCGATCGAGTCGTCGCCGATGATGGCGAAGGGCCCGACCGGGATCGGTCCACCGAACTCGTCCGCCATCGCCGTGATCACGCACGGGATCGCCTCGCCGCGTGCTGCCCAGGCCGTCGCATAGGTCGAGTGCGTGTGCACCACTCCCCCCACCTCGGGCATGTTGCGGTAGACGTAGGCGTGGGCTGCGGTATCCGACGACGGCGACTTGTCGCTGCCCGGGGTGCCCGCGACGACGACGCCGTCGAGGTCGCAGACGATCTGGTTCGCAGGGGTCAACTCGTCGTACGAGACGCCGCTCGGCTTGATCACGAAGAGGTCCGCTCCGGGAACACGTCCGGAGACGTTGCCCCCGGTCCAGACGACGAGGCCATTGCGAGTGAGCTCGGCGTGGAGGGACGCGACCTGCTCACGCACCCGGCTGACGGCCGCCTCGATTTCGGGCGACCAGGATCCTACGGTTCCGCTCATCGAGACACCTCCGCCTGTTCGACGTCATCCGAATCGGTGACGGAAGGCGTGCCCTTCGCAGCCGCCGCGAGCACACCGGCACGCCGCTTGTGCAGACGGTGCATGACGTCGTTGGTGCCGCGCCCGAAGTAGTCGTGCAGCAGCAAATACTCGGCGTAGAGGTCGTCGTACGCGTCGGCGCGCTCAGGATCCGGCTGGTAAACACCGCGATCGACCCGCCCCATGGCTGCTCCCGCAGCCCGTACGTCAGGGTAGGCGCCTGCGGCAACGGCGGCGTGGATCGCCGAACCGAGCGCCGGGCCCTGGTCGCTGGCGATGGTGGAGAGCGGAAGGCGCAGCACGTCGCTGTAGGTCTGCATCAGGAAGTGGTTCTTCAGGAGGCCACCGGCGACCACGAACTCCGTGACGGGCACGCCTGACTCGTTGAATGCCTGCACGATGCGGCGGGTGCCGAACGCGGTCGACTCGAGCAGGGCCCGGTAGACGTCTTCGGCACTCGTCGAGAGGGTCTGCCCCACGATGAGGCCGGACAGTTCGTGGTCGACGAGCACTG
>JAODMX010000375.1 GCA_025464735.1 Frondihabitans sp.
AATCAGAATGAACACCGACACAGCCGGCGAACAGGAGATCTCCGACCTTCTCGCTTCAAGCGCCCCGCCTTCGGCAGAGACGATGGAGCGGCTGCACCGCAGGCTTGAGGAATCAGCCCAGCAGGCCGGAATTCTCGACATCGCCTACACGACCATAGACACCCCGGTCGGCACGCTGCTTCTAGCAGCGACCGAAAAGGGACTCCTCCGTGTGGCCTATGAGAGCGAAGGACTCGACCAGGTGCTCGACACCCTCGGATCCAAGGTAAGCCGCCGCATCCTGAAAGCACCCAAGCGTCTCGATACCGCGGCGTTCGAGATCGACGAGTACTTCAGCCGGAAGCGGAAGAGCTTCGACCTGACCCTCGACCTCTCGCTTTCCAGCGGCTTCCGCCAGCTGGTGCAGAAGCATCTCCCGCAGATCGCCTACGGGATGACCGAAAGCTATAAGCAGGTGGCGGCGATCGTCGGCAACCCGAAGGCCATGCGCGCTGTCGGCACCGCCTGCGCAACCAACCCACTGCCGATCGTCGTTCCGTGCCACCGTGTGCTCCGCACCGACGGCAGCCTCGGCGGATACATCGGCGGCCTCGCGGTAAAGACCGCACTTCTCAGCATGGAGGCAGCGGCATGAGCATCGCAGGCGTAGTTCTCGAGGGAATGAGAACTCCGGACCCGTGGAAGTCCAGGGTCGACGGCGGCGACTGGACACAGATCGCCGAAGAGATCAACGACTACGGGGGTGCACTGCTTCCCCAGCTGTTGACCGCCCAGGAGACGGTCGAGATTCGGGAAATGTACTCCAACGATGCTGCGTTCCGCAGCACCGTTAACATGGGCCGCCACCGTTTCGGCGAGGGGGAATACCGATACTTCAACACCCCGTACCCTGAACCGATCGAGCGATTGAAGCAGGCTCTCTACCCTCGGCTCTTGCCGATCGCGAAGGACTGGTACAAGAAGCTCGGACGCCCAGCCCCGTGGCCTGACACTCTCGACGAGTGGCTCGACATGTGCCACGCGGCCGGCCAGACGAAGTCCTCCGCGATCCTTCTGAAGTACGGGGAGAAGGACTGGAACGCCCTTCACCGAGACCTTTATGGAGACCTCGTGTTCCCAATGCAGGTCGTCATCAACCTGAACGAGCACGGAGTGGATCACACCGGTGGCGAGTTCCTGCTCCTCGAGCAGCGGCCCCGTGCACAATCGCGCGGCACAGCAACGCTGCTGCCGCACGGGCACGGTTACCTGTTCACAACCCGCGACCGCCCGGTTGAATCCAAACGTGGCTGGTCGGCGGCCCCGGTGCGCCATGGGGTCTCTGCAATTCGTTCGGGGGAGCGCCACACGCTGGCGCTCGTCTTCCACGACGCAGGCTAATGCCCCGCGCCGATGAGCCGGTCGGTACCAGGAAGCGGTTCACGCTTCTCGGTCCCGACCGGCGACCCTACCAATTGCCAACGCCCGGCACCCTCGGTGGCCACAGTGGATCCAAGATCTACGGGCTGCTGAGTTGCCCGGCGGCCCTTCGGGCCATCGCCCGCGGGGGGTACGTCAAACACCGCGTCTTCTTCGCTGACGAAGCAGCAGCGATCGCCGCGGGCTACCGGCCCTGCGGAGCGTGCACGCCAGAAAAGTACAGGGCCTGGAAACAAGATCACCCTGGACGGAAATCCTGATGACAGACTCCCCACGACTCGATGACAAGTACGTTGACAAGCTCGACGACGCATACTCTGCGCCCGCCCCACACACAGACGAGGAGATTCGCCGGCTGGTGCGCCTCGCGGTCTCCCGAAAAGCGCACAGTGTCATCATCGGCCACGGCAGCGACCCGGCGGCAACGGCTGCAGCACGAGCGTTCGCCGACGCGTGGCGCAACCATGGCGGCGTCATCTTGGACGCCGTCCGTTGGGCGGAGCGCGGCGCCTCATGGTTGGGTCCGGCCCGAATTCTGACCGCAGTCGAACCCGATCTGTGGGTCTTGGGCGGTGCGCCCGCCGGCCTCGCGCAGATGATTCGCCGGCTCATCTGGTCCACCCAATGGCAACCGAACCGCACCATCGGTTTCGCCTCAGCCTCTTCAAGCACCATGCATCAGTTGGCGCACGGAGACAACCTCGAGGGCCTCATCGGCGCGACCTCCGACGGGGGCACCTGGGGCATGGTGAACCATACCTACACCGAACTGCCCGCGGAGGATCAGCCATGAGCACACTCTTCAGCGATGATTTTCTCGACCGGCCAAGCCGCGAACTCGCTCCTGGAGCAAACCTGGTTCCCGGCTGGCTCACGCCTGAGCAGCAGCGTTGGATTGTGGGCCAGTTCCGGCAATGGGTCGCAGGGCCTGTACCCATCCGCGCAGCGAAAGTTCGCGGACACGAAATGTCGGTCCGCACCGTCTGCCTCGGCTGGCACTGGCAGCCCTACAAATACACCCGCCGCGCCACCGACGTGAATGGTAATCAGGTCCTTGACTTCCCGGATTGGATGGTCCGACTTGGTCGCAAGGCTTTGGTCGCCGCGACCGGCGACCCTCACGCCGGCGACGACTACACGCCCGACACGGCACTCGTGAACTACTACGACGAGAACGCGCATATGGGCATGCACCAAGACAAGGACGAGCTCTCCCTCGCCCCCGTGGTGTCCCTCTCTATCGGCGACACCTGCCAGTTCCGGTTCGGGAACACCCAAGACCGGAAGATGCCGTACGAAGACATTGATCTCGCCTCCGGTGACTTGTTCGTCTTCGGCGGGCCGTCCCGGCTCGCCTTCCACGGCATTACCAAGGTTTATCCCGGCACCGCTCCTGCGACTAGCGGGCTGGATACAGGCCGAATCAATATCACCATGCGTGTCACTGGGATGAGCTGATGACCGAAGTCCAACCGTCTACAGGCGCGATCATCGGTCCAGACGGTCTCGCTCGGCCCGCGTGGGCCGCCGTCGACCCTATGCTGCGCGAATACTACGACACAGAGTGGGGTATGCCCGTCCGGGACGAACGTGGGCTCTACGAACGCATCAGTCTCGAAGCGTTCCAGGCGGGGCTGTCCTGGGCAACGATCCTCCGCAAACGCCCCGCGTTCCGGGAGGCCTTTCACGACTTCCATCCGGACACCGTTGCCGGCTATGCCAACGCCGACATCGAACGGCTGCTCACCAACACCGGCATCGTGAGGAATCGTGCCAAGATCCTCGCCGCGATCGCGAACGCGAAAGCGACAGTTGAACTGCGTGACGATGGCGGCCTGGTGGATTTCGTTTGGGCTTTCAAACCCGACACGACGCCGGCACCGCTGCATTTTCATGAAATTCCGACCCAGTCGCCTGAATCCCTCGCGCTCTCCCAAGCGCTCCGCGCGAGAGGCTTCTCCTTCGTGGGGCCGACGACAATGTTCGCCCTCATGGAGGCGATCGGGATCATCGACACCCATCTGCTCGACAGCCACCGTCGTGGCACTTCCGGCATCTGGCCGACGCGTTGACCCAAAAGACACCTCCTCCCAACTGGCGGCCCTATCGCGGCCAAGGCCCTTCTCGCCACTCTCCAGGCTCACGCCATACCAGGCGCGGAGACGCGGAATGGCGCGACGCATCGCCGACTAATTTCTGTGGACTCGGGGGTCCATCCCGTCAACGTCGAACTACACGACGACGCTGTGATCCTCAGCTGCGAAGCGGAGGATCCCGCCACGGTAACCGACCTGGTCATCGCAGTGCGGTCATGGCTCGACCTCGATACCGACCTGACGGACATGACGGTGAGTTTCGGAGCCGACCCGTTCCTCGCGCCATTGGTCGAAGCCCATCCCGGACTTCGCATTCCGAGCTACCCGATTTCCTCGCCGTCCGGGCAATGGCGGACCCCGACGCATTTGCGCCGGGCGACCTGATCCTCCGACGAGCGCTCGATGGCATCTCGGCCGGCGACGCGTCCAAAGTCGCGGAGAAATGGCGGCCTTGGCGTGCCTATTCGCTCAGCTACCTGTGGGCCTCCACCACTGTCCCCAATCAAAGGAAGAACTCATGACCGCACACGACACAAACCTCGCCCTTGGCACTGCTCTGCGCACTGCCTTTGCCACCCAGGATCGTGAGCTGCTTGACACGCTCGTGTAGGCCGACTGTCTGGACGCTCCCGGGCGAGAACCAGGTGTCCGGGGACGTCATCGGCGTCGACGGTATCTTCGAGCGCTTCGCCAAGCTCGCTGGTTACGGGGTCAACATTTCGATCGAGCACGTGACCGTCAACGCCGGGGCATCGCCCTGATCGTGCACAACACCGGCTCCCATGAAGGGCGAATCCTCGATGAATTCCTTGTTTCGGTGGTGACGATCCGCGACGGCAAAGCTGCGGCGCTCGAAACCTATCTCACCGACATTCCGATGATGAACGTCTACTTCATCTAGTCGGCTACGAATTGATTCCCTGATTTGTCCCGGATAGAAGTTCCGCGAGCGAGCGCGGCGGCCGCCCGGTGAGTATTTCGACGTCGCGGCTCACTGTCGACATCTCGTCGGCGGCGATAGCCGTGTACGTGGAGACCCAGGCGTCAACCTCCCAGGCTTCGGCACCGTAGTGCGCCCGCGACTTGTACGCCTCCTCGATGGATTCGCTTTGGAAGGTGATGTTGCGAGACAGTGCTTTCGAGAGCATGTGAGCTACGTCGATTAGGGAGAGCGCTTCCGGGCCCGTCATTTCGTAGATGCGATTGACGTGGGCGTCCGGCGCGCGAAGCACCGCGGTCGCGGCTGCAGCGACATCTGCTCGAGCCACCGTGGCAGCTCTCCCGGTCCCGGCCGGACCGCGGATGACCCCGTCCGTGCCCGGGAAGTAGGGGGTGACGTCCATATAGAAGTTGTCCCGCAGGATTGTGTAGTCCATGCCCGAATTCTGGAGGTATATCTCGGTCTCGAAGTGATCCCGCGCGAACGTGAAGGTAGCGTCCGGTGCGGCCCCCGCGAACGATGTGTAGACCATGTGCTGCACACCCGCGTCCCGGGCGGCTTCGATGAAGATGCGGTGCTGCAGAAGCCTGTCGGGCGATTCCTTAGCGGAGACCATAAACAATGTCGTGATCCCGCGAAGCGCCTCGAGCGACGCGCCCCTGTCGTCGTAGGAGGCAACCGCCACGACCGCATCGGGAAGAGCGGGCGCGCGGGAGGGATCGCGCACGATTAGTCGCAGAGACAGTCCGGTGTCCGACAGTAGCTCGGCAACGATTCCGCCGAGGGCGCCGGTAGCGCCGGTGATCGCGATTGTCATGTTTTCGTCCATTCAAATCAAAGAGAACCCGTCGGGGCCTCGACGGATTGCGCGTTCGCGCGACGCTCCTCCGCCATCACACTGTGTGCGATCGAGGACGGTGTGTACGTCTGTTTAGTGGAACCCGAGGGACCGGTAGAGCTCGAGGCTGGCGATGTCGTTACGGAGGACGATGGTTCTGACCGAGTCGATTCCGCGGTCCTTGACGAACTGCATGCTCATCGCTTTCATCGATGTTGCGAGGCCACGACGGCGGAAGGCGGGTGCGACCCAGGTTCCTTCGTCGAACATGTCGCCGGACTCCCGGGCGTCCGAGACCTGAGACACGGCGATCCACTGGCTTCCTCGCAAAACAATGCTGACTCCCCGCGGGTCGTAGCTCGGAACGTCGATGTGCTGGAGGATGAAGGTCCAGAAATCCAAGGTCGTGACTTCCCGATCGATGGTGAGCCCCCGGGCTCTGGTTATAAAGGCAAAGAGTTGCTGACGTGTGGCGTAGTTGTCGCCGAGACTCGACATGGTGGCGAAGCGGAAGCCTGCGGCACTGCAGGTTTCAATGTCGAGATCCCACAGGCGGGAGTTGAAGCGGGTGAGATCCAGCTGCATGGTGACGTCAGTGGTGAGCATTGGGGTGACCCTCTTTGCGATCGGTGCTGATAGTCGGGCTGGTGGGAGCAGATCCTGCTCCCACCAGCGCGCTGGCCGCTATGCGGTGGGGATGATTCCGAGCTGTTGGAGTACGGCGACGCCGTCGTCCAGGCCCTTCTCGCTGACGATGAGTCCATCCTTGATCTCGAGGACGGTCATGCCGGTGAAGAACATCTTCTTGCCGGAGTTCTCGGGGAGGGATCCGATCGGAAGCTCAGCGAATGCGGCGCCCGTCTGGGTTCCGCCGCCGGCCCACTGTCCGACGACGAAGTCGCCCTCAGCGATCAGGTCTGCCGTTGCTCCGAAGTTCAGGTCGGGAAACGACTCGCGGAACGCGATGCCGAACGCCTTGGCTGCGTAGCGACCAACGATCGGGTCGTGAAGTGAGTAGTGGAACTTGATGTCGGGGGCAGCGAGCTCGTCGACCACGTCGGGGTTGAAGTTGTCACTCCAGAACTCGCCGAACCAGCGAGCAACTACGGCCTTGTTGTCGTCTTCAAGAGACATTGTGGGGATTCCATTTCTTTAAGCGGATCGTGCGACTGAGGGAGGCTCCGATTGCGTCGTCGGGGACCTACCTACAAGGAAGACGTGTGCGTGCGAGAGAACGTGAGATGGCCGAGAAAATCATTTCCATAAGACCGCCGTCACGATGACGGATCGAGTTGGGGCGCCGCTCCGACGGCGCACGACTACGCGACGTTGTCGACGTCGCGACGGCCTCTCGAGAGTCGAGCTGCGATGCGGTTGCCCTGGCTGACGCCGATCACTCCAAGAATGACGACGGCCCCGCCGATCAGTTCAGTGGCGACGGGAATCTCTCCAAGCCAGATGAACGCGATGAATACTGCCACCGCGGGAACAAGATAGAGGAGCGATGTCGAGGTGACGACGGGGAGCCGGGCGACCGCGTAGCCCCAAAGCACGAAACCAAGAGCCGACGGCAAAAGACCGAGGTACACAGCAGCGAGCCACGACGAGACATCGGCGGACATGATCTGGTTCCAGCCGAGAGACACGAACGGGATCGTCATGATCGTGCCGGCCACCATTCCGTAGGTGGCCACCTCCAGCGCGGTGTACTTCTTCAACAGCGGGCGGGTTAGCGGGTGATAGATGCCCTGGACAACCATGGCCGCCACGACGATCCACACCGCGGAGCTGACGCTCAACCCTGATCGTGCGAGGCAGACGATGATGACTCCACCGATTGCCAGAACGCTTCCGCAAATTCGGATGAGGCTGAGTTTCTCGCCGAACGCGACCACGGCGATGCCCACAGAGATAAGGGGCGCCGCCGCCACAATGATGCTCGCCGTGCCGGCGGGCACAAATAGTTCGCCGGCATTCAGAAGGAGCTGATAGGCGGTCATCCCGAAGAACGCACAGGCGATGATCAGTGGCAGGTCGCGTTTCGCCGGCAGTCGAACCTTCAGGAACGGCGTGATCAACAGCAGTGCGATTGCCGCGGTAAGGAGGCGAGCGAACGACAGACCAATGACGCCAAGTTCGGGGGAAGCGACGCGGATAGCGGGAAACGCACTCGCCCACAGGACGACAACAGCTAGCCCGGCAAACAGTACCCGTGTCGACTTCATGTGCTCAGCTTGTACGCATGTTCACTTCAAGTCCATTTACTTCTTCTTCGCATTGGGCTAAACCAGACTTTGTGTTAGATATTCGGAAGTTGAACATGTTGTCGGAGCTCGACCGGCTCGGGACCATCGCCGCGGTCGCAAGATCCCTCAATCTCACCCCACCAGGGATCTCGATGCAGCTAGCCACTCTCGAACGTGAACTGGGGTTGAAACTTACCGAAAAACAGGGCCGCCGGATTGTGGTGACACCG
>JAODMX010000195.1 GCA_025464735.1 Frondihabitans sp.
TGCGCCGGGGCGACCGACGTGGAGCGCCCTAGGGTGCGCCGTCTGCAAGGCAGAGAAGGAGAGCGATAGCGACGCTATCGCCGACGACGACAACGCCGCAGACGGCGTGCCCGAGGGCCGCTCACGCTCCGACCGGTTCGTAGATCTCGGTGATGACACGATCGGCGAGGCCGAGACCGGTCGTCATGCCGATCCCCGTGGTGACGGCGACGACGTGCACGCCCTCAGTCGGCTCCTCGATCAGGAATTCCTGCGGGGCCGATGCGTAGATCCCCTGCCAGCGTTCCACCACACGGAGCTCGGCACGAGGGCGCCCGAAGAAGTCGGCGGTGGCGTCCAGCATCTCGTCGAAGGCGTTCTCCTGCTGGAAGGGCAGGATCGCATCGCCGCGGTAGTGCGTGTCCCCCACGATCAGAGTGCCGTCGGGAAGCTGCGTGTACATCTGGTTGACATCCAGAGCCGCGAACGCGGGATGCTCGTTGTGCAGCCGTTCCCGCATGCGAGGCAGGGAGGGTGCCGTCGCGAACCCGGAGTAGCGCAGCATCGACCAGCCGGTCAGCACCGGGCCGAGAAGAGGGTTCTGGATCCCGGGGATCTCCACCCGCATCATGTCCAGTCCGCAGCGGGTCACCTCGTATTGCGCGGCGAGCTCCGGGAACAGCTGGTCGACGTCGTGGTTGACGGCGACGACGATCTGGTCGGCGCCGATGCGGCCGCGTGTGGTGTGGAGTCGGCCACTGCGGATGGTGCGAACCGCCGTGGAGAACTGGAACTCGACCCCTCGGATCCTGAGGTACTCGGTGATTCGCGCGACGGCCTCGCGGGGGTTCACCTGGATATCGTCGAGGAGGTGGGCTCCGCCGATAGCGACGCCGTCGCCGAGCCCGGCCGCGAGGGCGGTCTCGTCAGCGCCCAGAAGGTGGACCTGGCTCGGGCGGCGAGCCGCGAACTCGCGCAGGACGTCGAGTTCGTCGTCTCGTCGAGCGACGACGTATCCGCCTCCTTCGCGCAGCCACAGCCCGGTCTCGTCGCGCAGTCGAAGCCAGAGGGAGCGGGCGCGGTCGGCGAAGACCTGGGCTGATCCGGATTGCACCGTGATGCAGGCGTGCCCGAAGTTGCGGATCGAGGAGCCGGTCTGCTCGCTGCCGCGGTCGATCACCACCACGCTCAGGCCACGGTCGACAGCGGCGAGCGCGTGCCCGAGGCCGACGATGCCCGCCCCCACGATGGCTACGTCCACTGTCTGATCAACTTGCTTCGCCATGAAGGCACGGTAAAGGATCCGGGCTAACGGCTGGTGAACAGTGGCGAGGTGCTTCCCGAGGCGAGCGACTGCTTCGGCAGGTGATGCTGGCAGACTGGTGGCCGTGCCCCACTATCTCGAAGACCTCGAGGCCGGCCAGACGTTCGTCACTCCCGGCCGCACCATCACCGAAGCCGACGTCATGTCATTTGCCGCGTGGACGGGTGACAACAATCAGGTCCACACCGACGTGGAGTTCGCCAAGGGCACCCGCTATGGGCGTCGCGTTGTCCACGGGATGCTGGGCGCGTCGCTCTGCCTCGGTCTGATCGCCCGGACGGGTGTCTTCGAAGGATCCGCGGTCGCCCTGCTCGGTATCGACGGCTGGACCTTCCCGCTGCCCGTGTTCATCGGCGACACGCTCACCTGTACCGTCGAGATCCTGTCGACGCGCCTGACCTCGTCGGGCAAGACGGGCATCGTCGAACGCACCGTCACGCTCCGCAACCAGAACGGCGAGACGGTCCAGCAGGGCCGGATGGACCTGATGGTGCTGACTCGAGCAGAAGCCCTCAGCTGACCCACTGTCACTAGCGGCCGGCCACGATCTCGTCCGCATTGTCGGCGATCCAGTCCATCAGCGGGAGGAGCCGTTCCGCGATCTCACGACCGCGCTCGGTCAGCGAGTAGTCGACGCGCGGCGGGATCGTGCCCTGGGACTCGCGAAGGACGATGCCGTCAGCTTCGAACGTCTTGAGGGTGGAGGCGAGCATCTTTTCGCTGATCCCCTCGATCTCGCGCCTCAGCTCGCCCCACCGCAGGCTGCCCTGCTCGAGGGAGAGCAGCACGAGCACCCCCCAGCGACTCGTGACATGGTTGAGCACGACGCGCGATGGGCAATCGGCCGGATACTTTCCTCCGGCTCGACCGGGTTGCACGCGAGAAACCGCAAAACTGACGTCCATGTGAGTACCTTACAAAAAGGTGCGTACCTGCGACAGGGAAGTAACTCTCTTGATAGCCGGTTGTCACCGGCATCCAACCGAAAGGAATCCCATGTCGTACATCGTCACCGCCGCATCCGGGCACCTAGGCTCCCTCGTCGTCGAGGCACTTCTCGCCCGCGGGGTCGAGCCGTCGAGCATCGTGGCCACCGCTCGAGACACGTCGAAACTCCGAGGTTTCGCGGATCGCGGCGTCTCGACTGCGGCGCTCGACTATTCGAAGCCCGAGACGGTGTCGGAGGTCGTCAGTGCAGGCGACGTCCTGGTGCTCGTGTCCGGATCCGAGGTCGGCCAGCGCGTCCCCCAGCACCTCAACGTCATCACAGCGGCGAAGGAGGCGGGCGTTGCCCGCATCATCTACACGAGCGCTCCCCAGGCGACCACCAGCGCCCTGGTCCTCGCGCCGGAGCACAAGGCGACCGAAGAGTTCCTCATCGCCTCGGGCGTCCCGTTCACGATCCTCCGTAACGGCTGGTACACCGAGAACTACGCGGGTGAGGTGACGAAGGGCCGCGAGTCCGGCGAGATCGTGGCGAGCGTCGGCGACGGCCGAGTCGCGAGCGCGAGCCGCAAGGACTACGCCGAAGCCGCCGCCGTGGCCCTCCTCGACGACTCGACCGCCGGCCGCACCTACGAGCTCTCGGGCGACTACGCGTGGAACTTCTCAGAGCTCGCCGAGGCGATCTCGGGCATCGTCGGCACGACGGTCGTTTATCGCCCGCTCACACCGTCCGAGCACCATGATCAGCTGATCGCGGTCGGACTCGACGAGGGCACAGCGGGGTTCGTCGTCGCGCTCGACGGCAACATCCGCGACGGTCTGCTCTCCGAGACGAATGGCGACCTCGCTCGCCTCATCGGTCACCCGACCGAGCCGCTGGCTGAGGGTCTCGCTGCCGCCCTGTAATGAGGGCTACCCCTGAGGTGGCAGACCCGAGTAGCGTGCGGTTCACACCGCGACGACGAGGAGACCATCGTGCCCCGCTATTTCATCGGCATGTACCAGCCGGATGGCGTCACTCCGACGGTCGAGGCCCTCGCACCGATCATGCGCGAGATCGGCGCCCTCATGGACGAGCTGAGTGCAACCGGATCCTTGGTCTTCTCGAACGGGTTCGACACGTCCGTTCCGGCCACACTCGTCACCTCCGACGGAACGTCGATCACCGAGTCGACGGGCTCGTTTCACACCGGTGAGACGCAGCTTGGTGGATTCTCGGTGATCGACGTCCCAGACGCGACGAAAGCGCATGACGTGGCCACGCGGATGGCCACGATCACCGGCCTCCCGATCGAGATCCGCCTCTTCGCCGACCGGGGCTGACCTCATGGCCGACACAGCGCTGATGGTGATCGACGCCCAGCGCAACTTCCTCGAGGGCCCCGACGCGCTGCCCAACGCCTCGATCATGATCACGCGTCTCCAGCACGCCGTCGACATGGCTCGAAGCAACGGTCGACTCGTCGTCTTCGTCCAGAACGACGGCCCCGAAGGCTCCGTCGACGAACCGTTCAGCGACGGTTGGGAACTCTTCTTCGAGCCCCGCGACGACGAATGGGTGGTGCGGAAAGATGCCCTCGACGTCTTCGTCTCGAACCCGGCGCTCGCAGCCGAGCTGGCGGCGGCTGGCGTCACCCGGCTCGTCATCGTCGGAATGCAGTCCGAGTACTGCCTGCAGGAGTCGAGCCTCGGCGCCCACGACGCCGGCTTCGAAGTGCAGGTGCCCTCGGCGCTCCACGCAACCTACGACGACGGACGCCGTGCCGCCGAGATCGGAACCGACGTCGAGCTGCTCCTGACGGCCGCGGGCGTCACGATCACCTAACGGAGTCTCCACGGCCGCTCGGCGAGAGCGTCAGCGCTTCGTCGTCAGGGATCCGCCAGCCCCGGGCGCTAGTCGCCATGCCGGCACGAGCGACACCAGCAGGATCGCGGCGATCACGAGAAAAGCGAAGTCGTAGGCGAAGACAGGGCCGGCGACGGCGCCGCGACCGATCGCGAGTCCCGCCGAGATGGCGACGGCGCCGAGGGCGATGCCGCTGCCGATGGCGATCTGCTGCACGGTCGAGTCGAGCACGTTGGCGCCCGTCATGTGGACCTGGTCGATGTCGGCGTAGGTGATCGTGTTGTATCCGGTGAAACCGACCGAGCGCGCCGCGCCCGAGATTACAAGTACGCCGACCATCAGCACGAACGGGGTGTCAGGCCGGAAGAATGCCATGGCGACCAGACAGGAGACCCCGACGAGGTGCGCGGTCACCAGAAGCCGCCGGAATCCGA
>JAODMX010000456.1 GCA_025464735.1 Frondihabitans sp.
GGCCTGCTCAGTGACCGGATGAACGTGATCCACGCGGTCTGGACCGATGACGCCGACCTGGACCTGATCGCCGGATCCGGTGCGGTCATCGCCCACAACCCCGTCAGCAACCTCCGTCTCGGTAGTGGCGTCGCCCCCTACCGTCGCATGCTCGACCGCGGCATCCCTGTGGCGCTCGGCATCGACGAGGCGATCTGCGACGACTCCGCGAACCTGTGGGGTGTCGTCAAGACCGCGGGGCTCATCCACAACATCGGCGGCCGGCCCAGCGCCGAGTGGCCGAGCGCTCGTGAGGTGCTCGACAGCCTCTGGCGCGGGGGAGCGGCCGCCCTGTTGCAGACAGACCGCCTCGGTGAGATCCGCGAGGGATTCGCCGCCGATGTCGTGATGCTCGACCTGAACGGTGCTGCCTTCACCCCTCTCAACGACATCCGAGGGCAACTCGTCTACTGCGAGTACGGCGCCGATGTCCGCCTCACGATGGTCGATGGCCGGGTCGTCTTCGAGGGAGGCCTCATCACGACGGTCGACGAGCCGGCCCTCCTCGCCGAGGCGCGTGAGCTTTTCGCCCGCAAGCTTCCCGTCATCGCTCGAGCGAACGCCGAGGCAGCCCTGCTGCAGCCGCACTACGACGCGATGGTCGAGGCGGCTGCCCGCACCGACGTCGGGATCAACAGATGGATCGGAACCCCCGAATGACCACGACCACCCCGGGCGACGCTCCTCTCGAGTCGCATGATCGCTACGCCTACTCGCCGATCACCGCGTCGGCGACCGGCACCTGGCCCAACGGAGCACGCCTCGCGGTCTACGTCGCGATCGGCATCGAGGATTACCACTTCGGCGGCGGTCAGACCGAGAACCTTCTCGAAGGCGTCCCCGCACCCGACCTGGTCAATGCGAGCTGGCGCGACTATGGCAACCGCGTCGGCGCCTACCGTTTGCTCGACCGTCTCGACTCGCTCGGCGTGCCCGCGACGATCCTGCTCAACACGGCCGTCTACGATTCCGCACCCGCGCTGCTCGACCGGGCTCGCGAGGGGGGCGCCGAGATCGTCGGGCACGGCGTGTCGAACTCCGACTCGCTCGAAGGGCTCTCGGAGGTCGACGAGCGTGCGTATCTCACGGCCGTCGCCGGCCGGATCCGGGACGAAGAGGGGGCCGCGCCATTCGGCTGGTCGAGCCCGTGGCTGACCCACACCGAGGCGACCGTCGACCTCCTGGGCGAGACGGGGTACCGCTACCTGCTTGACCTCCGTCTCGACGACCGCCCGGTCTGGCTGTCGACCCGGGCCGAACCGCTGCTGGCGATTCCGTACGCGCTCGAGTTGAACGACTCCACGTCGATCATCGGCCGAGGCGCGGGGGCATCGGAGTTCGCGGACATGATCGTCGACGAGTTCGACGAGTTGCTTCAGGCGTCGGTCGATCAGCCGCTGGTGATGAGCATCGTTGTGCACTCGTTCATCTCGGGCGTGCCGTTCCGGCTGCGTCAGCTCACCCGGGCCCTTGAGCACCTCAACACGCATCGGCCGGACGTCTGGTTCGCCCAGCCTCGCGACATCTACGCCGCCTGGAAGCAGCGTGATGCCGCCTCTCGCGCGGAGCGGCGAACGACGATCGAGGAGGCCGCTGATGCCCCGCACTGAGACCGCAACCTCGACAGCGGAAGTCCGAGGTCTCCACGTCAGCCTCGCGCGAGACGGAGTGCGCTCGGAGGTACTCCGCGGCGTCGACCTCGACATCCGCGCGGGCGAGATCGTCGGCCTCGTCGGCGAATCCGGATCCGGCAAGAGTGTTCTCGCCCTGGCGATGATGGGCCTGCTGCCGGAATCGTCGCGGCCCCAGATCGAGGGCACCGTGCGGATCGGCGCCACCGACATGATCCACGGCACATCCGAGCAGCTCCGCCGCGTCCGTCGCGACGAGCTGGGCGTCATCTTCCAGGATCCGATGACCTCGCTCAATCCGACCATGCGAGTCGGCCGACAGATCACCGAGTCGACGCACGACCGCGGCGCGGCGATCCGCCTCATGACGACGGTCGGCATCGCCGATGCCGAGCTGAGATTCAGCGTCTACCCGCACGAGCTCTCAGGTGGGCTTCGCCAGCGCATCATGGCCGCCATCGCCTCGGCCGGTCGACCGTCGCTGATCATCGCCGACGAACCCACGACCGCCCTGGACGTGACCGTGCAGGCGCAGGTGCTGGACCTCCTGCGCCAGCTGCGCGACGAGTTCGACTGCAGCATCGTGCTCATCACCCACGACCTCGCCGTCGCGGCGCAGATCGCCGACCGCATCGCCGTTCTCTATGCCGGCCGGATCGCCGAGCTGGGCCCGACCGACGTCGTGCTGCGGAACCCGACCCACCCCTATACGGCAGGCCTGCTCGGTTCGCGTCTGGCGCTCGATACCCCTCGCGGCACCGTCCTCAAGACCCTCCGGCCGGAGACTGCGACGGTTGCCGAGCGCCTGCGCGGCTGCGCGTACGCGTCGCGCTGTCCCCTCGCCGATGAGCAGTGCCGCAGCGAGCAGCCTCCGCTCCTAGCGGTGGACGGGTCGTCTCTTGTCGACGGGACGGAGCACGTCCGGGCCTGCTGGCGCGACACCGACGAGGTGCGGGGCCTCACGATCGCGAAGTCGGACGACGCCCGGATCCGGCCGTCGTCGCCGCGATCACCAACGGTCTCCTCGCCCGCTGTCGAACTCCGAGACGTCCACCAGCGGTTTGTCGTGCGCGGGGGCGGCTCTCGGAAGCGTGAGGTCCATGCCCTGCGCGGCATCGATCTGACCGTCGGCCGAGGTGAGGCCCTCTCGATCGTCGGAGAATCCGGGTCGGGCAAGTCGACCCTGCTCCGTGCCGTCGCCGGGCTCACCCCGGTGTCGTCGGGTACCATCTCGCTCGCCGAGGGCGGGGCGCAGATGGTGTTCCAGGATGCCGGGTCGTCGCTGACCCCGTGGCTGACGGTCGGCGAGATCCTCGGCGAGCGTCTCCGGCCCCGGCACCTCGGAAGAGCCGCGACCACGAACCGGGTTCACGAGGCTCTCGACGCGATCGGGCTGCCGACCGCGGTCGCCCGGGTTCGACCTGCCGACCTCTCCGGTGGGCAGCGCCAGCGAGTCGCCCTGGCGCGCGCGACCATGATCCCGCCGGCCGTCCTGCTGTGCGACGAGCCGACCAGCGCGCTCGACGCGTCGCTCGCGGCGAGCGTGCTGAACCTCATCCGGGCGCTGCGGGACGAGCTCGCCATGACGGTTCTGTTCGTGACCCACGATCTTTCCGTGGCTCGCCTCATGGGCGACCGCATCGTCGTGATGACCGAGGGCCGGATCGTCGAGGATGGCTCGGCCGACGATGTCATCCATCGTCCGCAGCACCCCTACACGCGGTCGCTGCTCGCCTCCGTGCCCGAGATCGAGGTCGACCGATGAGCGCCGACCTCACCGCGCGCCGTTTCGGCATGCCCCAGGTCACCATCGCCCGCTTGGCCGGGCGACGACTCAACCTCGCGCTCGTCGGTCTGCTGGTGCTGCTCACCCTCGTCGCCCTCTTCGCCCGGATCCTCGCCCCATTCAACCCGGTGCAGCCGGTCGGCATGCTGAACCTTCCGATCGGCTCGGTCGACCACCTGCTCGGCACCGACTCGATCGGGCGCGACATTCTGAGCCGCACTCTCTGGGGGATCCAGACCAGCTGGTTCTCCGCCCTGGTGATCGTGGCTTCCGGGCTCGTGATCGGCGGGATCGTCGGCGTCACGGCCGGAGTTACCGGCGGCTGGGTGGACAACGTCCTGATGCGCGTGACCGATCTGTTTCTCGCTCTGCCCGGGACCCTCGTCGCCATCGCTCTCGTCGCGGCCCTCGGCTACGGCCTCGAGAAC
>JAODMX010000468.1 GCA_025464735.1 Frondihabitans sp.
TCCCGTCCTCTTCTCGGTCGCGCTGTCTGACGCGCACGGTGAGGTAGCGGAGGTAGTCGTCTCCGGACAGAGCGTCTGCGTCGACCAGGTGGCCGGACGCCGTCAAGTACGCCATGGCAGATCAGCAGCGCGCGGCCGCGAGGGCGACTTCGGTCGGGAGCGCGAGCGGATGGAAGTTCACGAAGACCATCACCTTCCACGTGGTCCGAGGTTTTGGGCACTGAGGAATCGAGAACTTCTGGCAGCGTGAGTTGATTGTGGTGATCCAGTTGAGGTTTCGGATGAGCCATGATCTGCGCGCCTGGCAGTTGGCGCTCGATGTGATGTTTGCGTTGTCGTATGGGCGCCAGACGTTCGTCGGTGAAATGGGCGGAGCCCCGGTGGGCGCTGCCTGGGCTCCGTCGGCAGCCGCGATGTTGCCCGGGAGGAGGGCTCCCGTGAGCGCCGCGGCGAGGCACGAGGAAACCAGTTTCGACATCGTGTGACCTTCCTAGGAGCACGGTAGATCCATGCGCTTTGAAAGTGTATCGTTAAACATGCAAAATATCCATACTCAACAAGAGACGATCTTTGTACGCGGACGGCACCCAGCGTTCGACTCCCAGCGTGAGCGAGCCTCAGTGACGCGCGTCGCGCCGCCAGACGAACTTGAGCCCGGACCAGTCGGTATCGACGGCGGCGACCTTCGTGTCGACCAGGCCGTGCCGCAGCACGATCTCCCGAAGCACCACGTCGGTGATGTCGCTCGTGTGGCCGGACGCCCGCCGCGGCCATAGGCACCAGAGGGAGCCGGCGGGGAAGATTCGCTGGGCCAGGTCCCCCACTCGTGGATCGATCGAATCCGCCGTCGTGAAGAAGGCCACGATCAGGTCGGCGGCCGAGGCGTCGGCCGCAATGAGCCCCGAAGGCGGATCCGTGAGGGCCCACCCGTCGGGCGCTCCGTCGAGGGCGACGCGCATGCCGGGCTTCAGCCCCAGCTTGCGTGCCTGCCCCGTCGCCTCGGCCATGTCCAAAACGTTACTCGCGCCCGGGGCTCGCACGGGGGAGGATTACTGCATGCCGCAGACGCTGCCGCCACTTCGGGAACGGGTTGTCGCTCCGATGACCGTCGACCTGCCCGAGCCTCGCGCGGGCGTCACCTGGCGTCCGATGACGCGGTCCGACGCCGAGGCCATCCACGCCCTCCGTCGCGCGGCAGGTCTGATCGACCACCCGCACTACATCGTGACGCTCGACGAGATCCGCCAGGTCTTCGAGCGCGACGAGGTCGAGACCGCTCGAGACACGGTCTTGGCTCAGGATCCTGAGGGCGGCATCATCGCGTACGGCACGACGGTCCTCCTCCCAGGCAGCGACACCCTCGTTCGCTGTGTTCTCGACGGCGCCGTCCACCCTGACCATCGCCGCGAGGGGCTCGGAACCCAGCTGCTCCAGTGGCACGAGCGGCGGGGGCTGCAGCTGCTCGGAACGTCCGAGCATCGCCTGCCAGGCTGGCTGCTCGCCTTCGCTGACGAGCGCGCGATTGGTCTGGTGTCGTTGTTCGAGCGGAACGGATTCGAGCTGCGCCGCTGGTGGCTCGAGCTGGCGCGCGACCTGGCGGAGCCGCTGCCGGTGATTGCGCTGGATCTTGTACTCGACCTGGTCGAGTACGGTCCGGCCTGGTCTGAGGCGACGAGGGACGCCCGCAACGAGGCCTTCCGTGACCACTTCGGTTCGCAGCCGACCGTCCAGGCCATCTGGGAGGCCCACGACCGGCTGCCGATCGCCCGCCCCGACCTGTCGTTTCTCGCCGTCGAGCGCGCGACGGGGATCGTGGTCGGCTTCGTGCTGAGCGAGGTGAACGAGGAGGAGTGGCCGCAGGTCGGGCACTCGTTCGGTTACATCAACTACGTCGGCGTCCGCCGCGGCTGGCGTGGCCGCAAGATCGCCCAGGCGCTGCTTTCGCACACGCTTGGCGTCTACCGCGACGAGGGATTCGAACAGGCCGTCCTCGATGTCGATTCGGAGAGCCCGACGGGCGCCCTCGGCCTCTACGAGGGCCTCGGATTCCGCCCGGTCAACCGCTCGGTCTCCCTCGTCCGCGAGTTCTAGGCCGTGCTTTCGCGTCACCCATCTGGGTGGCACCCACTTTGGGACATGGCCGCGCGCGCTGCCGTGCGATTGGCTTGACTGGCCCGCGAACCCCTTGCCCGGGCGCACCGCGCACGGCCGTCAGCGACCGCGCGACCTGAAACGCCACGGACCGGTCGGAGGTCCCGATCGACCGGTCCGTGGTCTCTCTCGCTCCGCGTAGCCTTACTGCATGTCCCGCGGCCTCATCACGATCATGGCCACGATCACGCATCTCGGCCTCATCGTCCTGACGATCGGCCTGATCTTCTACGTCACCGATCACGACGTCATCGTCGAGCGCGATGCCACGCCGTATCTCGGCCCGGCGATGGCGCTCGCGTCCATGGCCTGCGTGTTCTTTGCGCTGGCGCGCTCGTTCGGCGTCGCGGAGAGGGACGCGGTGACCCCAGGGATCCTGCGCCCCGCCCTTGCCTCAGCGCTCGTCTCCTACGTCGGCATGCTGATCGTCGGCAGCGGTGTCTACGCCCTCATCCGGAGCGACGCTCTGTCTTTCGTGCTGTTCGCCGCCCGCTACGTGGGCTCGCCGTTCGTGGACCTCTCGTCGGCGTGGGCCGGAATCGTCGTGGCGGCGTTCCTCCTGCTCGCCCGCTTCGACAACGCTTCCGAACCCCGGCAGGGCGGACACGACGAACTCTGACGAACCTCGTCGCGGGGTTCGCTGCGGGCGCAGCAGCGAGCGTTTGATAATGGGTTGGCGGCAGGCTATTCTTGCTCGGGTGTGCGCTTTATTGCGCGCCCAGATTCCGATGCACCACGAGATCGGAACAACCGTCTCTTCGGAGTGACGAACTTCTCGCCGTTCCGATCAGGCTCGACCATGCACCTCAATGGTGCACCGCGTCGGGGGAGACGCACTACACAACACACCTCGTAAAGCGAAGTGTTACGTGCCGTGCTCCAGAGATGAGGAAGCCGTCCGACCGGGCCGGCCAGAGCACCGAGAAGTACGAATCAAGGAGAACCAGTGCCAACTATTCAGCAGCTGGTCCGAAAGGGACGCACGCCGAAGGTCGTCAAGACCAAGGCCCCCGCCCTCAAGGCCAACCCTCAGCAGCGTGGCGTGTGCACGCGTGTGTACACCACCACCCCCAAGAAGCCGAACTCGGCCCTCCGCAAGGTTGCTCGCGTCAAGCTCAGCAACGGCACCGAGGTCACCGCGTACATTCCCGGTGAAGGCCACAACCTGCAGGAGCACTCGATGGTGCTCGTCCGCGGCGGTCGTGTGAAAGACCTGCCCGGCGTCCGCTACAAGATCGTTCGCGGCGCCCTCGACACGCAGGCC
>JAODMX010000481.1 GCA_025464735.1 Frondihabitans sp.
ACCATACAGGGCCAGGAGCTCGGCGTCGGTCAGACCCTCAGCGTCGGCTCCGGTGCGAGGCCCCGGGCACGACGACATGCTCGCGATCCTTCTGGCGGCAAAGCATCTCGACGTCGTGGCCATCACGACCGTCCACGGCAACCAGTCCCTGGCCAAGGTGACGTCCAACACGCTCAAGATCGTCGAACTCGGCAGCCTTCAGCACATCCCTGTCAGCAGAGGCCTCGCGAAGCCGCTTCTGGGAGAGGCCGTCCACGCCCCCGAGGTTCACGGCGAATCCGGCCTCGACGGTGTCGACCTGCCGGAAGCGTCGGTCGAGACAACCGAGCTCGACGCCGTCCAGACGATCATCGAGATGAGCCACCGCTACGACGACCTCGTCCTCGTCCCGACCGGGCCGCTGACGAACATCGCCGCCGCCCTCACCGTCGACCCGACCCTGGCCGAGCGGGTCACCGAAATCTCCCTCATGGGTGGTTCCCTCACGTTCGGCAACTCCACTCCGGCGGCCGAGTTCAACATCTGGGTGGACCCCGAGGCGGCCGATATCGTCTTCACCAGCGGCATCCCCATCCAGATGTTCGGGCTCAACGTGACCCGGCAGGCGTCGGCGACGCCGGAGAGGATCCAGAGCATCCGGGAGCAGGGCGGCGCGGTCGCCGGAACGGTCGCCGACCTGCTCGACTTCTACCAGCAGAGCCTCTTCCGGGTCTACGGGCTCGAGGGAGCATCCCTCCACGACCCCCTGGCAGTGGCGACGCTGATTCGGCCCGAACTGTTCGAGATGCGGCCGATGCACGTGGGCATCGAACTGAACGGCACCCGGACCCGGGGAATGACGGTCTGCGACTACCGCCACACCGGCCAGGCGACGACGTTGAACGGGCAGTCGGCCGTCCGGAACGGCAGCGCCGCCAACGCGCGCGTCGCCGTCGGCATCGACGTCGACGGCTTCTTCGCGCTCCTCTCCGAGACGCTGGGACTCTACGCGTGATCGCGCTCAGGAGCGGAGCCCGATTCAGACCCGGGAGCTAGACCGTGCTGGGAGTGCTTCAAGGATTCGGGATCATCGGCGGCGTGATCCTCGCCGGCTATCTCGTCGGCCGGCTCGGCATCGTCGGCAGCTCTGGCCGGTGGGTCTGGAACCGTACCGTCTTCTTCGTCGCCCTGCCGTGTCTTCTCTTCAACCTGCTGGCCACCGCCGACAGGTCAGAATTGCTCTCGCCGATCGTCATCATCGGTGTCTGCGCCGCCCTCATCACCGCCGCCGTGGGCGTGACGATTGCCCGTCTCGTCTTCAAGCGGTCGCTCGGCGAACTCGTCATCGTCGCGCTCGGGAGCGCCTACGTCAACTCGAACAACATCGGCCTGCCGGTGGCGGTGTACGTGCTCGGGAGCGGTGCCGCGGTGGCTCCCATCATCCTGATGCAGCTGGTGTTCTTCACCCCTCCGGCCATGATTCTTCTCGAGCGGGCGGCCCTGGGTGACAACGTCGGGTTGGGGCGAACGATGCTGGCGGCGGTGAAGAATCCGCTCGTGGTCGCCTCGGTCGCCGGCACTGTGTTCTCGCTTCTGCAGGTGAGCATCCCCACGCCCGTTCTGGCTCCGGTGAAGCTCATCGGGGATGCCGCCGTTCCCCTCATGCTGATGAGTTTCGGGTTGTCCCTGAGCGGCGTGAAGATCCTGCAGCGGGGCTCAGGTCGCAAGGAGGTCGCGGTTGTCAGCCTTCTCAAGGCGGTGTTCATGCCGGCGGTCGCCTGGATCCTGGGCAGCCTCGTTTTCCATCTCGACGCCACGCTCCTTCACCAGACCGTTGTCATCTCCGCGCTGCCGGCCGCGCAGAACGTGGCCAACTACGCCGATCGGTTCGGCGTCGCCGTTCAGCGTGCGCGAGACATCGTTCTCGTCACGGCTCTGCTCGCGATTCCTGTGCTCCTTGTGGTGAGCGTTCTCAGCTGACGCGTTGCGCGTGGGTCTCGTTTCCTCAGCGGGAGCGGCCGCGCCGCCAGTCGCTCCGGGGCGGGGCCGCGCGGCTGGCGAGCAGGTCACCGAGCTCACGGGCGGCATCCACCAGTCGCGGCAGGTGTCGTTCGAGGTCGGCGCGGGGTCGCTCTGTGCCCTCGGCGTCGCGGTTCAGGCCGCCGATCGAGATCGAGCCGACCACCTGCGCACCGATGCGGACGGGGGCGGCCGCGGCGCGGGTGCGGGAGTCCCACTCGCCGAACGTGATGGCGTGTCCCCGTTCGGCCGCCGCGTCGAACAGCGCTTCGACGCGAGCTTCGTCGACCTCGGTGAGATCGGAGAACCGGCCGAGCGGTAGGTCATAGAGCAGGCGCCGTCGGTCGTCCGGGTCGATGAAGGCGAAGTACCCGCGTGCCGTCGCGCCGGCGTGCGCGGGGTACAGCTCGCCGACCGGAGACTCCGACCGCATAGGCCCCTCGGCACCGACGACCGCCGCGACGCACCGCACGAAGCCCCCGTCGGGCACCGAGAACAGCGCCGTCAGCCCTGTGTCGTGCGCGAGCCGCGTGAGCACGTCCGATGAGATGCGTGCCAGGCCGCCGGTGCGCTCCCAGAGTGCGGACATCCGCCAGACAGCGGGGCCGAGCGAGTAGCGGCGACTCGACGGATCCGGCCACAGGAATCCTTCGGCGGCGAGGGTGGCAAGGATCCGCTGTGCCGACGATCTGGTCCAGCCGAACGCGTCGGCGAGTTCGTAGACACCCCAGTCGGTGCGGGTGTCCGAGAACGACAGCAGGACGCGCATCGCTCGCGACACCGTCTGCAGCGGGGCCTTCGCCTCGGTCGGATTGTCGCTGGATCCCATGCCTCAAAGCTATCGGGCCACCGTCGACATGAGAACGTAACGTCCAGATAGTGGGATTCACTCGCGCGGCACGTCGTCGCCCGGTTCACTGGAACGAGGTCGTCCGCTCGAGACGGTCACGCATGCAGCAATCGAGGAGATCCATGTTCCGACTGGGGTGGTTCGTCAACTACGGGTTCGGCCAGTACGGCTGGAACGGCCGCTGGTCCGGCAACGTCGCTCAGGACGTCGCCAACCCCGACCTCTTCATGGCCGGCGCGGAGGCGCTGGAAAACGGCGGGTTCGACTACATGATGCTCGAGGACGCCTCGGTGCTTCCCGACATCTACCAGGGCTCGTTCGCGCACTCGGTGAAGCGGGGAACGATCCGGCAGGATCCGATGCCCCTCGTGCCGCTCCTGGCACGCGCCACGAAACACATCGGGATCGTCGCCACGATGGCAACGACGTTCTACCCGCCGTTCATGGCCGCTCGCCTGATCAACACGCTCGACCACCTCACCGAGGGGCGCTTCGGCGCGAACCTCGTCACGGCCAGCCCGCACGCGGCCGCCCAGAACTTCGGCTACGAGAAACACTTCGAGCACGATCTGCGGTACCGGATGGCGGGCGAATGGATCCAGGCGGTGCGGGCCCTCTGGAACACCTGGGACGAAGACGCGGTGATCTACGACGAGGAACGCGGCATGTTCGCGGACCCCGACAAGGTGCACTACGCGAACTTCGAGGGCGAGTTCTACAAGACCCGCGGCCCGCTCAACGCCGTGCCGAGCCCGCAGTACCACCCCGTCATCTGCCAGGCCGGGGGTTCGGGACCCGGCCGCGAGTTCGCCGCGGCCAACGCCGACACCATCATCGCCGCGGCGCCCGGTATCGACGGCATGCGCGACTACCGCGACGACATCACCCGCCTCGCCGTGAAGAACGGTCGCCAAGGATCCGACGTGAAGCTTCTGCACCTCATCGAGCCGGTCCTCGCCGACACTGTCGACGAGGCTAAGGAGCACAAGCGCGCGAAGGACGCGGCCGCGGCTGCAGACCTCGACGGCAAGCTCGCCGGGCTGAGCTACACCTCCGGCATCGACATGTCGCAGTTCGATCTGGACGAGCCGCTCCCCGAGCTGGAGGACAAGGTCAACGGGCACCAGTCGTCGTATGCCGTCGTCGCGAAGATGGCGCGGACTGGGAAAACGTTCCGCGAGATTCTGGAGGCCCGTACCGGTCAGCAGACCGTCGAGCTCGTCGGCACGCCCGAGTCGGTGGCCGACCGGATGGTGGAGGTCATGGACGAGGTCGGAGGCGACGGCTACCTGGTGGTGCTGCCCTTCACCCGCCGGAACATCGCCGACGTCACGGACGGCCTCGCCCCCGCGCTGCGTCGGCGCGGCGCCATCCGCGACGGCTACGCGCACAAGACCTTCAAAGAGAACCTGCAGAGCTTTTGAGCACCACGCCCTCGCCTGAGGCCATCGTGTCGGCGCTGCCGGTGTTCGACGGCCATAACGACCTGCCGTGGGCTCTGCGCGAAGGCTTCCAGTCGGATCCGGCGTCCGCCGATTTGGCCGCGGGCGAGCCGACGCTGCACACGGACATTCCGCGGTTACGAGCGGGCGGCATGACGGCGCAGTTCTGGTCGGTCTATGTGCCTTCGTCGCTTTCGCCGGCGGACGCGGTCGTGGCCACCCTCGAGGAGATCGACGTCGTGCATCGGCTCGTCGAGACGTACCCGGAGGTGTTCCAGCTCGCCACGACGGCGACCGACGTTCGGGCAGCCCGGGCCGCCGGCCTCCTCGCCTCGCTCCTCGGTATGGAGGGAGGTCACTCGATCGACTCCTCGCTCGGAGTGCTGCGCGCGATGCGCCGAGCGGGTGTCGCGTACCTGACACTGACGCACAACGACAACACGCCGTGGGCGGCGTCGGCCACCGGGGACCCGGTCGACTTCGGCCTCACTCCCTTCGGTGAGGAGGTGGTGCGCGAGATGAACCGGATCGGCATGCTCGTCGACCTCTCGCACGTGGCGCCGCAGACCATGCACGACGCGCTCGACGTGTCGACGGCTCCGGTGATCTTCTCGCACTCGTCCTGTCGCGCTGTCACCGACCACGTGCGCAATGTGCCCGACGACGTCCTCTCCCGGCTGTCGGGGAACGGTGGTGTCGTCATGCTGACATTCGTGCCCGCGTTCGTGAGCCGCACGGCCGATGGCCACGCCACGCTCGACGACGTCGTGGCCCACGTCGAACACGCGCGCGAGGTGGCCGGGGTGGACCACATCGGCCTCGGCGGCGACTTCGACGGCACCGACTCGATGCCCGAGGGGCTCCCCGACGTGTCCGCGTATCCGGCGCTCTTCGCCGTGCTCGCCGCGCGGGGCTGGTCGCGGGGCGAGCTGCTCAAGCTCGCGTTCGAGAACACGCTGCGCGTGCTGGAGGCCGTCGCGCCGTAGCGGGGTGCGCGCGGCTCAGTCGCCGGCGGCCATCACCGTGCGGCACGCGAGGTGCAGTGCCAGCCGTGTCTCGGCGTCGCCGAGGTCGACCTGGAGGATCCGCTGGATCCTCTGCACCCGCTCCGTCACGGTGTTGCGATGGACCGCCAGGATCGACGCGGTCTCGGCCACGGACGACTCCGAGTCGAGGTAGGTCGCGAGCGTGAGCAGGAGGTCGCCCGTCGTCTGGCGCCTCAGCGGCGCGAGCAGTTCAAGGGCGGCCGGCTGGAAGGTGTCGGTCTGGGTCCACGCGAGCAGCAGTTGCGCGAGACCCAGGCGGTCGACGTGCAGGAAGTGCCCGGACTGCGGACGCGAGGCCGCGAGTCGGGCGGCGTCCGACGCTTCGGTGAGGGAGCGCGCGATCCCGGTCGGGCCGTGGTGCACGCGGCCGATGCCGACCGCCGTCGGGAGGTCGGCGTCCCAGCGCTGCTGTGCGCGGCGCACTGCTCGTGCTGCGTCGCCGGTCGCCGTGACGTCCGGCTCGAAGTCGGAGGAGACCCACGCGGCCCAGCCGTCGCCCTGCTCCACCACCGCCACGTCGAGGCCCTCGGCAGCGAGAGCCTCGATCAGCTCGTACCGTCTCCCCACGATGTCGACGTCGTGGCGCGACACGATGCGGATTCCCATGTGCCAGCCTTCGACGCGCCAGCCGAGTTCGAGTGCGCGGCGGAGGAGGCCGGCGCCCGGGGAGTCCCCGGCCTCGAGGAGCTCGCCGAGCAGGGCGATCCGCCAGCGCGCCTCACGCTCGTCGACCACCCGGAGCAGCGAGAGCCGGTGCGCGACGGCAAGGGCCACCGCGGGCAGCGAGGCGGCGACCGCGTCGAGTTCGGTGGGGATGGATCCCGGCACCTCGACCACGAGCCAGCTCGGCACCACGAGCCCGGACTCCACCGGGGCCGTCACGAGCGAACCGCCCCGAGAGCCCGGACGGACGTCGACATGACCGGCGAGGCCTCCCGCCACGGCCGATAGCGTCTGCTCGGCGAGCACCGCACCGTCGGGAGCAAGGATCCGCCCCGCTCCGTCCACCAGTACGACGGAGCGCCCGAGGCTTCGGGCGGCAGCGTCGAGCACGTTCGCCGGATCCGAGCCGGCAGCCGACACCGCGCCGATCGCGTCGAGAGCGGCCCTCGACGTCACGGCGCGGCCGCCGCTGATCCGGTCGTGCAGGGCGATCGAGGTCTTCCACGGGTCGTCGCACACCAGCATGACGAGGCCGAGTCGTTCGGCGAGGAGAGTCGTTGCCCGGTCGATCGCGACCTCCCGGTCGAGGATCACGACAGAGACGCCCACGTCCGCGAAGCGTCTGAGGCGCGCGTCGAAGCGCCAGGTGGTGCGAGTTGCCCGGTCGAGGACGACCATGATGTCGACTCCGGCGATCACGACGTCCTCGTCCGGCGACTCCATCCGCACCCCGAGCAGGGTCGAGACCGAGGGATCCGACGACCCGGCGACGCGCTCCACGTCACCCAGCGACCCGTGGTCGAGAAGAGCTGCGAGGGAGTGGCTTCTCATCGGACGGCCGCCGGGTAGTCGTCGAAGCCGAAGGCCTGTGGGGACACGCTGGCACGCCGTTCCGGTGTGGCGGTCCACCACGTGGGTGCGGCCAGCTCCACGACGGCGACCTCGATCCCGGTGTGGACGTCATCGACGGCGAGGACGGACGCCCCGGGCACGCCGAGCACGGCGATGATGTCGGGCGCCGTGGTGACGGCGACCCCGTCGACGAGGGCGATGACGAATTCGTTCTCCGCTTCGAGGCGGATCACGGCTCCCGTCGATTCGTCGAGGATCGAGACCGTGGTCACGTCGAAGCCGCCCGAGCGGGGTGAGGTGACAAGATCGACCACGCGTCCGGATCCGATGAGTCGTCCGTCGACGGCGTCGGAGAGTTCGCGTGCGGTCGCGTTGCGCGGCGCACTGCGCAGCCCGCGGCCCAGTTTCAGCGCTCGGTCGGCCGTGCCGGGAATGGCCGTCTCCGCGAGATCGGCGACCCGTTGCGGGGCGAGTGCGAGCGCTCCCCAGCCGGACGTCTTCGAGATGATGAGGCGAAGCAGCGACTCGACCTCGGTCGGACTGATGCCGTCGAGAAGGACGGTCTGGCCGCCGGGCTCCGTGACCACGCAGGGTGCGATCGAGCGACCCGATGCGGTGAGACTCGACTGGTCGAGCCTCGGCAGGGCCCGTCCGGTCAGGTCCGCATCGAGGAGCGGGAGGCCGACGAGTGAGGCGGTCGCGATCGGCGAGAGCCCATTGAGGCCTGCCATCTCGAGGGTCATCAGGGCGGCGGGTGCGCGTCCGGTCCAGCGGGTGAGGGCATCGACCGCCTCGGCGAGCTCCGTCCCAGAAGGCAGCTTCTCGCGGAGCACGGCGGTGGAACCGATGTAGCCGACCGGCACGACCAGATCGTCCGGCTGGAGTTCGTCGAGACTGACCCAGGTGACCGGTGAGAGGGCCAGCTGTCTGGCCGTGGCCCTGGCGAGGAGGCGCGGGTCGCCGCCGCCGCCGGAGCCGAGGAGCAGGAGGCCCTCGACGAGGTCTCGCAGATCGTCGACCAGCAGCTCCCGGCTCACAGGCGTCACGGTATCAGAGCGGCGCCGCCGCGACCTCCCTCACGAAAGAGTCGACCGGTGAGCGGACCGGCTCCAGGTCGTAGCCGAAGTAGCGGGGCCCTGCGAGGGTGATGCCCTGCGCGCTGTGCCAACGCTCGTCGGCCGGAGCCGAGATGACCCGGACTCTCTGGCCGTAGCGCAGCGTCTCGGTCGTGATCGGTTCGCCGGTCTCGGAGTCGAGAACCATGATGAGATCGGGAGTCGAGACGACCGGTCGTCCGTCGAGCGTCGCCAGCAGCATCTCGTTCTGGAAGCCGAGCACCAGCTCGCTTCCCCGGTCTGCGTCGACACCTTCGACGCGCGCCTGGCCCTTCGCGAAACCCTCCACGGTTCGGCGGGAGACGTCGATCACCTTGCCCGAGATCAGGATCGAACCGCCGAGCCGCTCGGCCACCGCGCCCACCGGATCCGTGAGGTCGCGCCTGGCCTCCTCGACCAGGGTTCCGAGCTCGTAGCAGAGCGACAGGGTGTGCGGCACGAACGACTTCTTGATCTGCGCTCCGGTCATCGCGTAGTTCGACATGATCATCGAGCTGCCCATCTGAACGGCGATCGGTCGGGTCAGGCGTTCGGCCCAGGCGTTGTCGATCGTGTCGACCACCCCGGTGTTGCCCTTCTCGTCGGCGAACGACATCGGGGTCGCCCTGACCCCGTCGATCGTAGGAAGGACCATCTGGATCTCGGGGAACGCCCGTCCCATGCCGTCACCGTCGACGAGAGGCAGACCCAGCCGCGCGGCCGCGACCATGGGAATGGTCGAGTTGGCCCCGCCGACTTCGATGCAGGCGACGTGAGTCGGCGTGACACCCAGGTAGCGGGCGAGCGAGGTGATCGCCCCCTCGAGTTGGTCGACTGTGGGCAGCTTCTCCACCATGACCGTGGGGGCTCCCATCATCGCGACGGGGATCACGACGGCATCGTCCGGGAGGCCGAACGGATCGTCAAGACGAATCGGACCGAGCGACTTGATCGCTTCGCCGGCGAGAAGGCGCCCGATATAGGGGTCGCCGCCGCCGCCGGTGCCGAGGATGGCGGCGCCGCGGGCGATCGCCGGGAGGTGCTCGGCCCGAATCTCGGTCAGTCGGGGCCTCGCCACGGCACTGCCGTTGATGTCAGACATGGACTGCCTTCCTGATGTCGAGGTCACCGACCGCCTTGGCCCGGATCCTGATCGCGTTGCCGGGCAGGTAGGGAATCGGCAGCTCGTCGAAGTCAACGATGGTCACGCTCGCCGGGGTAGCCCCGGCAGCGATCGCGCGGTCCACCGCTTCCTGCCTCGCGTCGTCGAGAGCCTGCTGACGTGACCCCTCGCTGACGCTGTAGACGCGGTCGAGTTCACCGCTGACCTGCGCGATGGCGGCGCCGACGGCATTGGCCACGGCGAAGTTCTCCGGGCGGTGGACGGAGCCGAAGCCCGTGAGTTCGTCGGGGAGGAGGATCGATCCGCCGCCGACGGCAACCACCGGAAGCGGTGCCGATGAGGTGCGCATGCGCTCGACCACTCCGGCCACGCGTTCGGCGATCGTGTCGAGCGTGGCTCGGATGAGATCTTTCTGCAGATGGGCAACCAGAGAGCGATCGCCCACGTCGGCCATCCCCGCAGCCACCGCGATGTCGGTCGTCGTCAGGGTATCCCCGCCGAAGACGAGGGCTCGGCGGGTCAGCTCGTAGCCGACCGAGTCGGGGCCGACGAGCGCGCCGTCGTCGCGCACCAGTGAGCCGCCGCCGATTCCGATCGAGAGGACGTCCGGCATTCGGAAATTGGTCCGGATCCCGGCCACGCTGATCTCGGCCGTCGCCTCGCGGGGGAACCCGCCGTTGAGCACGCCGACGTCGCTGGTCGTTCCGCCGATGTCGACGACGGCGCAGGTGCCGAGGCCGGAGAGCAGGGCAGCACCGCGCATCGAGTTCGTCGGGCCGGAGGCGAAGGTCGCAACGGGGTACCGGCGGGCGAAGTCGACGTCCATCAGCGTGCCGTCGTTCTGCGAGAGATAGAGCGGCGATGTGATGCCGTGACCGCGAACGGCCTGCTCGAGTCCGCCGACGATCTGGTCGGCCAGCTCGCGGAGGGACGCGTTGATGATGGTCGCGTTCTCGCGCTCGAGAAGACCGATGCGACCGATCTCGTGGGAGAGCGAGATCGCGACGTCGGGGCCTAGCTCGGCGGACAGGATGGCCGCCGCCTCGACCTCGAACTCGGTGTTGACGGGCGCGAAGACCGACGAAATGGCGACCGATCTGAGGCCGCGCTTGGCGATGTCGGCTGCGTGCCGCTTGAGTTCGTCAGGGTCAAGCGGCGAGATGACGCGGCCGTCGAACTCGTGGCCACCGTGAGCGAGATAGCCCGTGCCTGACACCGCGTCGACCAGGGCCTCGGGCCAGTCGACGAACGGGGGCAGCGACGCGGTGGCCGGCAGGGCGAGACGCACGGCCGCCGTGGGGGCGAGACGTTTGGCTTCGACAAGCGCGTTGATGAAGTGCGTGGTGCCGATCATCACGGCGTCGATCTCGGCCGGGTCGAACGGATGCTGTCGGTCGAGCTCGACGAGCGCGTCGACGATTCCCGTCGTGACGTCACTCGACGTCGCCCGCTTGATGCCGGTGACGACACGGTCATCGTCCATCAGGACGGCGTCGGTGTTGGTGCCGCCGACGTCGATCCCGATCCTCACGAGGCGGCCACCGCCCCGTCGTGTGCGTCGTTGGTGAAGACGGGCTCGGGTGCCGGCGCGGCGATCCCGTGGGCTTCGACGTCGGCGGTCTCGGTGACGACCGTTCCGATGCCGCGGATCAGACCGAGCTTGCCGAGTACCACGTACAGCACGAACGCGGTGATGACGGCGTTGAGGCTGCCGAGGCCCCAGGTGACGTAGTAGCCGACGAGGGCCGACGCGAGCCAGATCAGGAGCGAGACCGGCACCCACCGCGGTGCGCTGACGGGGAGCGAGTTCGAGGCCCTGGAGTCGTCGAGAGACCCGCGCCAGTTCTTCACGATGAAGTACTCGGCGATCATGATGCCCACGATCGGCGGGAACGCGACACCGAGGATCACCAGGAATTCGGTGAAGTGACCCAGGATTCCGGCGGCAGCGAGGATGGAGCCGACGACGCCGACAATGACGGTGACGAGCGCGCGGTTGACCTTGCGGCCGAACACGGTGTCGATGAAGTTGACGATCCCGAGACCGGACGAGTACAGGTTCCAGTCGTTGATCTTGATGGTGCCGAGCAAGATCACGAGCACGCCGACCCAGCCGACCGACGAGAGGATGATGCTCGAGACGTCGGCCGTCTTGACCGCGTGGGCGAGCAGAACACCCGAGAGACCGGTGAGGTATTCACCCACCGTGATGCTGACGACCGTCTGCTTGACCACGTCGGCGACCGAGCGGTTGTACCGGGTCTGGTCGGGCGAGATGAGAGCCCCGACGATGAAGCCACCGGCCACGATCGAGGCGCCGGCGATGATCGTCATCTTGGGTCCGGGGGCCGCCTGGGTGACGAGCTGACCGATGTTGTGGGTGTGCAGCTCAACGACGACCGCCCAGCCGACCAGGATCAGGAAGAGCGGGACGGCGAAGTTCGCGACCCACTGCATTCCGTGGAAGCCCAGCATGACGACGGCGGTGATGATCAGGCCGAACAGCAGCGACCAGCCCCAGAGCGGCAGCCAGGGCATGATCGTCGCAAGCCCCGAGGCCGAGACACCGGACTGGATCCCGAACCACCCGATCAGGCTGATCCCGATCGCCAGGCCGATGAGTGCGGATCCGTTGTGTCCGAAGCCGGTCCAGCGCGAGAGGATCGACGTGTTGAGCCCTTCCTTCTGGCCGATGATGCCGGTGAAGATACAGACGACCTCGAGGATCACCGCACCGATCGTGATCGCCCAGAAGGCCGACCAGAAGCTCATGCTGAATCCGAGGGCCGATGCGACGACGAAAGCGCTGAGCGCGGAGAGCTGGCCGACGCGCTGCGTGGCGATCTGGAACCAGTGGTACCGAGCCTCTTGCGGGACGCGCGCGAGCGCGTAGTCGTCGGGTGCGGATGATGCCATGGTGGTGCCTCCTCGAAGCGGGGGACTGAAGCTGATCGCCCGATCGTAGGGAGGCTCGCGTCGTGCGACCATGTGCAGAGTGTCGTTTCCGACGTGTGAAGTCGTGCCACCTGCACGATTACGGACCTTTGGGCCGACTTAGGAGTCGGCGATCCGACTGAGCAGGGCAACTGCTGCACTGATCACGTCTCGATCGGTCGGCGAGAGGGCGTTCAGCTGATCGTCTAACCACGCGTTCCCCTGCGCTCGCGCGACGCGGACGATGCGATCGCCCTCGGGTGTCGCACTGAACAGGACCTTCCGGCCGTCACGCGGGTCGGGGCTCCTGATGGCGAATCCCGCCGAGGTGAGGCGGTTGACGGTCTGGCTCATCGAGGCGGGGGAGACCCGGTCATGCTCGCTGAGCTCGGTCAGGGTCTGCGGGCCGTGCTTGTTCAGGCGGGTGAGGACGGCCAGCGCGGTGTCGCCGAGACTGCCTTCTCGGCGCTCGCTTCGGAACTTCCGCTGCAGGCGCCCGAGGGCCTCACGGACCTGGGAACTGAGAGCCGAGCCGGAGGTTGCCGCGTCTTCCACGATTAATTAGTATACCTAAAGAAAAATCATTAGTGTACCTAACGACCACTCCGGCGCGGTGTCGTCTCGCACGAGGGTGACCCCGACTCCATGAAGGATCCGAAATCATGCCCAATCCCCTTGGCCTCGCCCTCCGCAATCGCCGGGCCGGTCACCACACCCTCGTCTGGGCGCGCCCCGACGTTGCCGCACCCGAGAACTTCACCCTCACGAGCCCCGCCTTCGACCGAGGCACCCCCATTCCCGACCGCCACCGCGGCCACCTCTTCGGGCCGAACATCTCGCCCGCTCTCGACTGGAGCGAGCCGCCCGCCGAGACGAAGGAGCTCGTCCTGATCGTTCAGGATCCTGACGTTCCGTTCGGGAAGGCGGCCACGCATGCCCTCACCGTCGGCATCGACCGCTCGTTGCATGGCCTCCCCGACAATGCACTCGTCAATCCCAGTCCCGTTGTGGGGCTTGCCCACGGCAAAGGAGCGCTCGGTCGACGCGGCTGGGCGGGCCCGCTGCCCGTCCGCTCACACGGGCCGCATTCCTACGTCTTTCAACTGTTCGCCCTCGACAGGCGCCCGGCGCTGCCAGACGGGTTCACCCTCGCCGACGTCGTGCAGGCGATGAGCGGGCACGTCATCGGGCGCGCTCGGCTCGACGGGACGTACGAGATTCGGTGAGGGTGCGCCCGCGGGCCGCGGACAGGCGAGACGGCCTCGCGCCACTACAGCGCGTAGAGCGCAGGCCCCGCCGTACTCGTCAGCTCGCTGACCCACGCGGCCGGGTCCGGCGTCGCGGCCGAGACGACGACCATTCCGATGCCGAGCTGCGCGTACTCGGCCATGGTTGGCACGAACTCGGGGGCGAGGGCGTTGCCGCCGTAGATCATCGTCTTCTCGATCTCGTCGTAGTTGCGACCGACCGCGTCGCAGTGCCCACGGAGGATGTCGAGCTTCCGCTGAATCTCGTCGACCGGCAACCCGAAGAGGTTGCAGGCATCCGCGTACTGCGCGACCAGTCGAAGCGTCTTCTTCTCGCCGCCGCCGCCGATCATGATCGTCGGTTTCTGCTGGATGGGCTTCGGGTAGCAGATCGTCTCGGCGAGCTGGTAGTACTCGCCGTCGTAGGGGCCGTCGTCGTCGCTCCACATTTGCAGCACGATCTGCAGGGCCTCCTCGAGGCGCTTGAACCGCTCCGAGATCGGCGGGTAAGGCACGCCCAGGGCGAGGTGCTCGCGCTCGTACCAGGCGGCTCCGAGACCGAGCATCGCTCGCCCGCCGGAGAGAACGTCGAGGGTCGTCGCGATCTTGGCGAGGAGCCCGGGGTAGCGGTAGGTGACCCCGGTGACGAGGAGACCGAGACGCATCCGCTCGGTGAGCGCTGCGACGTAGCCGAGCGAGGTGTACCCCTCGAGCATCGGATCCGTGGCCGGCGCCCGTTGCTCCATCTGGAAGTAGTGGTCCATCAGCGTGAACTGGGTGACCCCGCCCGCCTCCGCCGCCTTGGCCGTGTCGCCGAGATGTTTCGCCAGGTTCGTGTTGTCGCCCGCGAGTGTGAAGTTCGGGAAGTGGATGCCAAGCTGCATGTTCTTCACCCTAGGCCTGCTGCCTTCCGGGCGCCGCCCCCGGCTAAACCCTCGCAGTCGGCTGTCGCGGTGGTCCTAGGACCACCGTCGCGGCCGGTGGCGAGGGTTTAGCGGGCCGGCGGGCCGGCGGGCGGGCGCAGCTCAGGCGCGCGTCAGCACGAAGACGGGGATCAGACGGTCGGTCTTCAGCTGGTAGTCGGCGTAGTCGGGGTAGGCGGCCACGGACCGTTCCCACCAGAGGTCGCGCTCCTCGCCCGAGACCTCCCGGGCGATGTAGTCGTGCTTGGCGGGGCCGTCCTGCAGCTCGACGTGCGGGTTGGCGACCAGGTTGTAGTACCAGGTGGGATGCTTCGGCGCGCCGCCCTTGGAAGCCACGACGGCGTATTCGCCCTCGTGCTCGACTCTCATCAGCGGGTTCTTCCGGAGGTAACCGGACTTCGCGCCGATCGAGGTCAGAACAATGACCGGCATTCCGCGCAGCTCTGTGGCCTGAGTTCCGCCGGA
>JAODMX010000487.1 GCA_025464735.1 Frondihabitans sp.
GCCTTCGCCGGCGCGATCCTCGTGACCGTCGCCGTCTATCTGATCGGCTCACGCGGACGGGGCGGCACCTCGCCCGTGCGCCTGACTCTCGCCGGCGTCGGCATGGGCGCGGTCGTCTCCGGCATCGTGTCGGCGATCACGCTGCTCGTGCCGACGGCGTTCGACAGCGCCCGGTCGTGGAACGCCGGCTCGGTCGCGGGTCGTCCGCTCGGCGTCGTGCTCGGGATCGTGCCCTTCATCGTGATCGGCCTCCTGATCGCGATCGTCGTCAGCCGCGACCTCAACGCCGTGGGGCTGGGTGACGACCTTGCGCGGTCACTGGGAACCAGGATCCTGCGCACCCGGATCCTGGTGATCGTCGCGGTCACCCTCCTGGCCGGGGCCGCCACCGCGGCGGCCGGTCCGATCACCTTCGTCGGCCTGATGATTCCGCACGCGGCCCGCTTCGTGGTGGGCGCCGATCAGCGCTGGATCCTCGCCCTCACCTGCTTCCTCGCGCCGATTCTCCTGCTGGTCGCCGATATCGTCGGGCGGGTCGCGCTCAGCCCGGCTGAACTCCCCGTCGGCATCGTCACCGCCTTCGTCGGCGCCCCGGTGCTGATCGTTCTTGCTCGTCGACTCAAGGGCGGCGCCGCGTGACGGGCATCGACTTCGGGGGACGGCAGATCGTTCTTCGGAGCCGCAACGGCCGACGCTCCCTCCGCGTAGCGCGCCGTAGCGTCGTCGTGGTGGGCATCGCCGGAGCGATAGCGCTCGTGCTCGCACTCATCTCTCTCGCCACCGGAGAGCTGCCACTGAGCATCGGCCAGGTCGTCGACGCGCTCCTCGGGCGCTCGGCCGGACTCACCCACACCGTGGTAGTCGATTGGCGTCTGCCACGAGTCGTACTGGCCGTGCTGTTCGGCATCGCGCTGGGGCTCGCCGGCGCGATCTTCCAGTCGCTCACCCGCAACCCCCTCGGAAGCCCCGACATCATCGGCTTCGATTCGGGCGCCTACGCCGGAGCCCTCATCGTGATGCTGGGACTCCACGCCACCGGCGTCTACTCGACCACCCTCGGCGCCCTGATCGGCGGCATCGCCACTGCCGCCGCGGTCTACGGTCTCGCCTGGCGTCGCGGGGTGCACGGGTTCCGTCTCATCCTCGTCGGTATCGGCGTCGGCGCGATGCTCACCTCACTGACAACCTGGTTGATCCTGACGGCGTCGCTGCAGGAGGCGATCAGCGCATCGTTCTGGGGCAACGGATCCCTCGACGCGGTCGGCTACGAACAACTGTGGCCGGCCCTCATCGTATTCGCCATACTCTTCCCAGCCGTCGCCGTGCTCGCGCGGCCCCTGCATCTCCTCGATCTCGGCGACGACGCCGCCAAACAGTTCGGGGTGCCGGTGGAGCGGACCCGGCTCCTGCTCGTCATCGTCGGCGTCTGCCTGTCGGCGACGGTCACTTCCCTGGCCGGGCCGATCGCATTCGTGGCTCTCTCGGCACCGCAGATCGCACGGCGCTTGACCGGCTCGGCAGGAATTCCCCTCGCGGCCTCCGCGGCCCTCGGCTGCGTTCTTCTCGTGGCGGCCGACTGGATCGCCCAGCATGCCTTCCCCGTCCAACTCCCCACCGGAATCGTGACCGTCGTCCTCGGCGGTGGCTACTTCGTCTGGCTGCTCATCCGTGAAGCGAGGAACCGTTGACCCCGACCGACCGACTTCGAGCCGAGGGCACGACCCTCGGCTACGACTCGCGCGTCATCTCCGAGAACCTGACCGTCAGCATCCCCGACGGCTCCTTCACCGTCATCGTCGGCCCGAACGCCTGCGGCAAGTCGACGCTGTTGCGCGGGCTGTCCCGGCTCCTGCCCCCGTCCGCCGGATCCGTGATCCTCGACGGCTCGGACATCCACCGGCTCAAAGCGAAGGAGGTCGCCAAGACGCTCGGCCTTCTTCCGCAGACGTCCGTCGCCCCCGACGGCATCTCGGTCGCCGACCTCGTGGCGCGCGGACGGCACCCGCACCAGAGCCTGTTCAGCCAGTGGTCGGAACGCGACGAGGAGGCAGTGACCGGCGCCCTCGAGGCGACCGGAGTCACCGACCTCGCCGGGCGCTCGATGGACGAGCTTTCCGGCGGCCAGAAGCAGCGGGTCTGGGTGGCCATGGCTCTCGCCCAGGAAACCGAGATCCTCCTCCTCGACGAGCCGACAACGTTCCTCGACATTGCGCACCAGATCGAACTGCTCGAACTCTTCCGTGAACTCAACCTCACCCACGGGCGAACCCTCGTCGCAGTCCTCCACGACCTCAACCACGCCGCCCGCTATGCCAGCCACCTCATCGCGATGTCGGAGGGGCGCATCGTAGCCGAGGGCACGCCGACCGAGGTGGTGACCGCCGACCTCGTGCGGAGCGTCTTCGGCCTCCCCGCGCACATCCTGACCGACCCGGTTTCGGGCACGCCCGTCGTGCTCCCCCTGGGTCCACCCGGGCGAGCGTTCGCCGACGATCTTCAACCGGTCTCCGTTCTCCGGATCTAACCCACGGCGGTCCTCTCAGCACCGACCCACCCACCGACGCAAGGACACCCATGCCCAGCACAGCTTTGCCCATTTTTACGACGACATCCGGATCCATCGGTGGCCGCCAGCCCCGCCATCCGCGGCGCCGCGCTGCCCTCGTGACAGCCGTCGCGCTCGGCCTCGTCACCGCCCTCGCCGCGTGCTCCACTTCCTCGGAGGCAGCGTCGACGGCTTCGACCGGATCCGGCACGCGCGTCGTCGAGACCGCCAAGGGGAAGGTCACCATCCCGACCCACCCGCTCCGCGTGGTCTCGATCCAGTCGTACACGACCGAGTCGCTCCTCGACCTGGGCGTGACGCCCGTCGGCGTCGAGAATCCCGGTGAGGAATACGTCCCGCAGCGCTACCTCGCGCGCTGGAAGAAGATCCCCAAGGTCGTGACCGGCGCTTCCGTCGATCTCGAGAAGATCGCGGCCCTCAAGCCCGATCTCATCGTCGGCGTCGATGTGCCGTTCCTCGACAAGGAGTACGCGAAGCTCACGCAGATCGCTCCGACGGCCCTGGCGACGTTCACCGACGACTGGACCACGTATCCCAAGGCAACGGCCGACTTCACCAACCGGGACTCCTCACTTACAGCGCTCCAGACCAAGTACGAGAACCGGATCCGTGCCGACAAGAAGAAGTACGCCTCCGTGCTGAAAACGACCAGCTTCGACGTCATCCAGGGCGGATTCGACACCGGCAACTACTGGATCTACAGCGAGCAGTCGGCCGTGGGGCGCGTGCTGGCGCAGCTCGGCGGTCACTTCGCGAGTGCGACGAAGACGGTCAAGGCCGGAGACACGAGCTCGGTCTCCTACGAGAAGGCCGACCTCCTGAGCGATGCCGACGCCATCGTCTACTACGAGAACAACGATGGCACCCCGGCGAACAACATCCAGAACCTCTTCGACCTGCAGACGTTCACCGATCTGAACGCGTCCAAGAATGGACTCGTGATCGGAACCCCCGACTTCCTGCCCGGTTCCTACTCGGACGCCACAGGGATCCTGACCTCGGTCGAGAAGGCGCTCGACGCGAAATCCTAATCGCGCGCATCAGAGCACTATAGCTAGACAGCTAATTAGCGGTAGTGCTACATTTGGCTCATGAGCGACCCCTCCGACGTGTTCACCGCACTCGCCCACCCCACTCGCCGACAGATCCTTCAAGACCTCAAGGACGGCGAGCTGGCGGCGGGCGAGATCGCGTCGCGGTTCGCAAGCTCCGGGCCGACGATCTCGCGGCATCTCGCGATCCTTCGCGCGGCCGGGCTCGTGAACGAGCGACGCGACGCGAACCGGATCCTGTATTCCCTGGTCGGCGACACCCTCGCCCTCTCGGTGGGCGACTTCCTATCGAGCGTGTGCCCGGAACAGATCGTGCTGCGGAGCGTTCGCACGAACAAGAAAAAGAAGGCGGCACGGGCATGAAGGTTGCAATCACCGGCGGCACCGGGTTCGTGGGGCGGCACCTGGCCGCGCGTCTGGATCCTCGCGAGACCGTCGTCATCTCCCGCCGCTCCGGCGTGGACGTCGGCGATGTCGAGGCCCTCGCGAAGGCGTTCGCCGGTGTCGAGGTCGTCGTGCACTGCGCGGGGATCAACCGCGAGATCGGCGACCAGACCTACGAGCGTGTTCACGTCGAGGGCACCAGAAACGTCGTGACGGCCGCCCAGCGAGCGGGGGTGTCGAAGATTGTCCTGCTCAGCTTCCTTCGGGCCCGGCCCGCCTGCGGCTCGCCCTATCACGAGTCGAAGTGGGCGGCCGAGGAGCTCGTGCGCGGCTCCGGCCTCGACTACACGGTGCTCAAGGCGGGCATGATCTACGGCCGGGGCGATCATCTGATCGATCACCTCAGCCACACCGTTCACACCCTCCCAGTGTTCGCCACCGTCGGGTTCCGCGAAAAGCCGATTCGCCCTGTTCCGATCGACGACCTCACCGATGTCATTCTCGCCTCCCTTCGCGGGCGCCTCTCCCGAGACACGGTTGCCGTGACCGGGGCCGAAGAGCTCCTCCTGAGCGAGGCTGTTCGACGCGTGGCGCGAGTCACCGGCCGGCGCGTCGCCGTCGTGCCCGCGCCGGTGTGGGCTCAGTACGCCCTCGGGCGATTGGCGGAGTGGACCATGAAGGTGCCGCTCGTCGCCGTCGCCCAGGTCAGGATGCTCGCCGAGGGCGTCGCCGAGCCGGCCCCGTGGGCCTCCGCTCTGCCCAATGACCTCCGGCCGCGCCGCCGCTTCACGGACGCCCACA
>JAODMX010000501.1 GCA_025464735.1 Frondihabitans sp.
TCGAGGGCGAGCCGTCACGCGGGATCCCAGCGGTCACCTGGAAGCTCAGCCCGAGCCAGACCTCGTTCTCCCTCTTCGATCTCGCCGACGAGCTCCGCACGCGAGGCTGGCTTGTGCCCGCTTACACGCTCCCCTCCGACCAGCAGGCGACGGCCGTCCAACGGATCGTGGTGCGGCACGGGTTCAGTCTCGACATGGCCGACCTTTTGCTGGCCGATTTCCGGAGCGCCCTCGAAAAGCTCGACTCCCGGCCGCCGTCTCGTCCGCTGGACACCAACGAGGGTGCGGGCTTCAACCATGACGCCACGCCCCGCGTCAAGGCGGTCTGAGGTCAGGAGGGCTGCGGCGCGCGGCGCGGGATCTGGAGCCAGAGACTGACCTCGTCTTCGCCGTCGTCATCCTCGTCGTCGTCGACGTCGTCGAGTGTCGAGCCCGTGTTTCCGCTCCCGAGGGCGCTCGACTGCAGATCTTCGCTGCTCAACCCGACGACCGTAACGGCGAACTCGGCTCCGGCCGACACCGTACGAATGATGAGACGGTCGGCTGAGGCGTCACGAATCGCGTCGGCCAGCTGGCCGTGGACGCGATCGAGCTCGATATCGTCGAGATCGTCGATCCCGCCCTCGTCGAGCAGACTGACGACTGTGCCCCGCCTGCGGGCCGCCATCACTTCTCGCCGAACATCGTCACTGAGGAGGCGACGGCCACGGATCTCATCTCGGATGGCACCTTCGAGATTGAGGCACTCCTGGCGTTCCTCCGGCGAGAGGTCGCCCCGCGTCGCGACGATGCGCTGAAGCATGGGACGCGCCGTGCGGCCCGTCTGAAGGAGCCGGAACTGGCGCTCGTTCACGTGCGCCTCCTGGGCTGCCTGCCAATCGGCTGCCTCCTGCTCGGCACGGATGAACTCCCTGGTATCGCGGCTGGCACGCGCGAGCGTCGCCTGGAGGGCGTGCGAGATGGCGACCCAGCTCACGCTGCCGATGACCCCCAGGTTCAGGAGTTCGATGAAGTTACCGCTCCAGATGATGGAGTGCAGCACGAGGAAACCGACACCGAACCACGCAAAGCCCTGGCGTCTTCTGGTCGAGACGATCACCATCAGCGTGCCGACAGCAGCGACATACCAGGTCGCGTAGCCGTTACCGCCACGCACGTGCGGGTCGAGCTGCGACGCGACCGCGAGGGGAAGGATTATGGCGACGGCGAGCGCGAACGATGCCATCCAGAACGGCATCGTCAGAGTCGACGACCTGGTCGGCCAGAGCACCGCTGTCGTCACGGCGGCGTAGAGGACCATGCAGACGAGAATCGGCCACGCGTGAGCGGGCATACCGATCGAGACCGCGGCTAGGAGGAGGTGGTAAAGCGAGAAGAGGGCTGCCAGGCCGATGGGCAGCCAGCGCGGCAGTTTAAGGTTCACGACACGTCTTCCGTGATCGCGCTCGAAACGGCACTCGGGCGCGGTACGGCACGCGGCCAGGCGAGGCTGATCATCGTTCCCTCGCCCGTCTTGGTGTGGATCGTGGCCTCGCCCCCGGCGTTGGCGAGACGTTCCGTGATCGACACCCGCACGCCGAGGCGTTCGCCGGGAACAGCGGCCGGGTTGAATCCGGATCCGGTGTCGCCCACTTCGACGATCACCCGCTCCGCATTCCAGTTGACACTCACCCAGCGCGAGACGTCATCGCCCCCGGCGTGCTGAACGCTGTTGACGATGGCCTGAACAGCGGCAGAGTAGAGGGCCTCCGCTGCGGTCGCCGGGATGACATGGTTTTCGAGCCCTCTGGCACCAACCTCGACGTTCGCCCCGAGATTGGCGATGAAAATGGAGATCCGGTCGCGCATCGCCTGGAGACTCGTCGACGACTCGTCGAATGGCGTGACACTCGCTGCGGTGGTCAGGTGCGACATCGCGTTCCTGGCCATGGTCGTCGCGAGCGCGCGCTCTTCCGGGCTGAAGGCTCGAGCAGCCGAGATGAACGTCGTTAACACGCTGTCATGGACGATGGCGTCGACCTGGACACGTTCGAGCTCGGTGGCATGCTCACGGATAGCGCCCGAGTAGCGCGCGACGGCAGTGGTCTGCGCGGCGTCAACTGAGATCGACGCCTGGCGCAGCAGCGTGATCAGGATGAGCACGGCGCCACCGAGGATGATCGAATAGGTCGAGTCGAGGGTGGCACGCAACGGCGTGACAGCGCCGCCCGAGGGCGTCAACCGGATGAGACCGTAGATGACGGGCGCAAGGAAGAGGTAGCCGGTCGCCACCCAGAGTGAGAAGGCGATCGCCGCGGCCGAAGTCGCCACCGTGACGAGGTACCAGAGCCACGGGACCTGGGACTGCACGACGGTCGGATCCTGAACGGCGAGTGGCCAGGTGATCAGCGCGACCAGGAAGGCGATCGCGATGAACGCTGCGGCGGTCTCGATGCCCCGCATGAAGACGCTCGAGAAGCCGACGACGACGATGCCGCCGAAAATGGCGATGCAGATAATCCAGGCCCAGGCCGGCTGCATGTTGGGCTGCTGGGCGATGACGAAGGGGACGGCCTCGAGACCGAACACCAGTCCGAGAGCGGCGAGAGCTCGCGCGAAAATCCTGTCGAGGGCCGGACCGCTGATGGGGTTGCGGGTCGGCCTCGCCCGAAAGGTGGGAGGAGCGGAGGAGGCTCCGTCAGCGGCCATCGCCGCCGTCCGCATCGAGCCCGGGAAGGATGCCATCTTCGACGGCTCTGCGGAGGAGATCGACCTTCGTCGGTGCGGGGCGGCCGACCTCGACGTACTTCACGCGGATGCGGTCGAGGTACTCGCGCGCTGTCGAATAGCCGATTCCGAGCTGCTGGGCGGCGAGCTTCAGCGGGAGCCCGGAAGCGTAGAGATGGAGGATCTCGCGCTCGCGCCGACCGAGCTGTGCCTTGGCGAAGTCGCGGTCGGCATCGATTGCGCTTGCCCACTCGAGATTGTTCAGAACATCGCCCCGGGCGACAGTGGCGACCGCCGCCATGACGGTCTTCGTCGCTGACGACTTCGGGATGACGCCTGCTGCACCGGCGGCGAGGGCCTCGCGAACGGATGCGACTCGGTCGGCGATGCTGTGAACGAGCACGGCGGAGCCGGTGCCCTGAACCCGTTTGACGTTCTCGGTCACGGTCGAGCCGTCGCCCAGCGACAGGTCGAGAACGACGACGTCGACCTCGCGCCCGGCGAGGTTGTCGACGAACTCCTGGACGCCCGCGGCGGTGAGGACGACTTCGAAACCTTCGTTCTGGCAGGCCGCCTGAATGCCCAGCCGCACCGACTCGTGATCGTCCACGATGGCCACGCGCACGGGTTTGGTGCCACCGGCCTTCGGGTCTCGGTCGGCTGCCTGGTCAGTCGTGATTTCTGGCACGATCATCCTTCGTTTCGATGGGCGCACCAGGTCCCTGATTCCCGGGCGTCACCAGGCAAATCCTAGCGGTGTCGCCGTTCGTCAACGACTCAGGCGCACCACTGTTTCGACATGATGCGTGTTCGGGAAGAGATCGAATGCGCGGATCGCCGCAACCTCGTAGCCCTGTTCGGCGAAGAACGCGACATCCCTGGCCAGAGCGACGGGATCGCAGGCGACGTAGACGATCTGGGTTGGTGTGAATGAGGCTATTTGGTTCACGACGTCGCGGCCAGCCCCCGATCGGGGCGGATCGAGAACCACGGTCGATCGGGTCAGCCGTGAGCGGTCCGCGGCGGTCGTTCCCTGCGCGAGATCTCGGATCCAGCGCTCGACCCGCCCGGTGACCGCCTGGGCTCCGATCCACTCCGAGAGGTTCTCGGCGGCGTGGTCGGTGGCTCGGGAATCGCTCTCAACGGTCGTGATGCGAGTGCCCGGGCCGAAGCGATCACCGACCGCGGCGGCCAGGAGCCCGACGCCTCCGTAGAGGTCGAGGTTCATCGCCTTCGGGTCGAACAGCTCGGGGTCGATGAGGTCCTGGACGGCACCCGTCAGCGTCTCGGCAGCGCCGTGGTGCACCTGCCAGAAGCCGGCGTCGTCGAGGCGGAACTCGCGGTCGCCGACGCGCTCCACGACAGTGCTGCGAGCCTGCCGACCAATGATGAGCCTCGCGCCGCCCTCGGCGGGCGCCAACACGTCGATCTGATCTTCGCCGGGGAAGAGTTGGTCGAGCGGAGCCGTCTCTTCGACCGCCTCGGTCGCGAGAGGGAGATCGTCGACCGTCAACACGGTGTGGGAGCGGGCGGAGTACGGACCGGGGCGCCCCGCCTCATCGACGTGCAGCCGGATCCGGGTGCGCCAGCGGGTTCCGCGACGGTCGTCGTCACCGACTACGGGTTCGACCACGACATCGGGACGGATCTTTGCCATCCGCTCGAGGGCATCGGTCAGCACCTGGCGCTTCAGCTCGCGCTGGTGCGGAAGCGCGATGTGACCGAACTCGGCTCCGCCCGCTCGCACTGCGGGATCCTGATCGAGGCTCGCCGCTCTCCAGACGTGCTCTTGGCGGTGGGGCGACGCCTCGAGGACGGCGGTCGTATCGGCCCGCCAGAACGACTTCTTACGATCGTCAGTCACGCGAGCGACGACCTTCTCACCGGGGATGGCGTCGGTGACGAACACCACGCGCCCGTCGAGTCGCGCGACCGAAATGCCACCGTGCGCAATGGAAGTGACGTCGAGTTCGACGTCGTGGCCCTGCATGTCACCCATTCGTCCAGTCTCGCAGGAATCGCCGGGTCACCGGGTGCGTCGGCTGAGGCTCTGCCAGGCTTACGGCATGACCGTGCGTCTCTATCTCGCCAGTACCTCACCGGCTCGCTTGTCGTTGCTTCGCGCCGCAGGCGTCGAGCCGATCCTCATCTCACCGGGAGTCGACGAAGACGAAGAGGTGGCGCTCGAGTCGACCCGGCTCGGCCGAGCGCTCACCGCCACCGAGACCGTGCGGCTGCTGGCGCGCGCCAAGGCAGAGGCCGTGATCGGCATGACTGTCGACGGCCAGCCGATCGACGGATTCGTGCTGGGAGGGGATTCCGTCTTCGAGATCGAAGGCGACGTGCTGGGCAAGCCGCACGACCCCCTCGTTGCAACAGAACGCTGGCGTCAGATGGCGCGGGTCGGACACGGGACGCTCCACTCCGGTCATCACCTTCTCGACCATCGCGGCGGCCGTCCGGGCACAGGCCACACCGAGTCGGCTCGGGCCGACCTCACCTTCGCCGCAGATGTCTCGGACGCCGAAATCGCGCGCTACGTCGACTCCGGCGAGCCCCTCGAGGTCGCGGGGGCGTTCACGATCGACGGCCTGGCGTCCGCGTTCATCACGAGCATCGTCGGCACTCCGAGCGCCGTGGTCGGCCTCTCAATTCCGCTGGTCCGAGCCATCCTCCGCGAAC